>NZ_JBFWVN010000001.1:0-259234 GCF_050246715.1 Methylocystis sp. | reverse complement strand
GCGACTTCGAACGCTACGCCACGACCGTCGCCGCCTTCGTCAAACTCGCTATGATCCGCATCATGCTTAAACGTCTGACCCGTGCAACGTCTTGTTCATGAATCCAAACTTTTCGGATCGGCTCTAAGGGCGCTCGGTGCTTCGGAGTATAGGGTTGAAGTCGTTTCTTCTATTGAAAAAGACAGGAATGTAAGGGCACCAATTATCACAAGAAGTGGCGTCGTTGGTTCTGTAGATGGTGGTGTATCGCATACCTCAAATAACCGTATAATTTGTGAATGGAAAGGTGACGGCTCTACGGTTCCATCTGTGCCTGAAGAGCAGTATTGGCTGTCAACCGAACCGGTTTGGAATGATATCGTAAAAGCTCGCGCGCAAAGCAGCACCAAGTCTATTGATATTTATTGAAAAAATAAGGATGACTATGGCGTCAGAGCAGACATTGTCTCTATTTTTAGCAGCTTTAAACCTGAGTCATCGCTCAAATATCATGAATTTAAAGAAAAAAAATGCAAAATAAGTTGCGTCTTTCCATAGAAATTTCGCAGCAAGACTTTCGCAACAACCGCCGAAGCCTTGAAAATCAGGGCCATCGCGCGCGCAAAAGTTGAGCGGCATTTCATCCAAGATTGCGCCCTTAGGTATGACCGAGTCGGTCACAAGCTGAAATTCAAGCCGACCCACCGCCCGATCAGCGCGATCTTTGAAGTCTTCAAATCGCCTGCCTTCTCGTCGGGAGAAATTCCCGATCGTTGCGGGATTATGACCCGCAAAAACCGTTATTTTTCAGAAGTGTAGACAGCATGTCACACCTTGGAAATATTAGCCCTGCAGCCAGGCTGACGAGGGACGGAACGTCTTTTCCGACAGTATAACTGCCCAGGTAACGCATGGGGCAGAAATGACCGGTTCCAAAAAACAAGTTTCTCTTATCGCGCTCGCCGCCTCGCTCGCCGCTGGGGCGGCCCATGCCCAGCAGGCGCTGCCTACGATTGAGGTCGGCGCCACGCCGCTGCGCTCTTCTTCCCGTCCCGCGCCGACCGCCGCGCCCGCGCCGCAGCGCGCCGTCGGCCCGGCGCGCGCAGCGACCGCCGCGCCGCCTGCGCCCGCGCCTTACGTCTCGCCGCTCGTGACCTATCAGGTCCCGTCCTCCGTTCACGTCGTCGACAGCAAGGAAATCGCCAACAGCCGCAAATTTGATCTCGGCGGGGCGTTGCAACGCACGGCGCCGGGCGTGCTGATCAATGACGTCGGCGGCAATCCTTCCTTCCCCCAGGTCGATTATCGCGGCTTCGTCGCTTCGCCTTACGCCGGCGTGCCGCAGGGTCTCGCCGTGTTTCAGAACGGCGTGCGCATCAATGAAATGTGGGGCGATACGGTCAATTGGGACCTGATCCCGAGCGTCGCCATCGACCGCGTCGCGATCGAGACCGGCAATCCGCTCTATGGTCTCAACGCGATCGGCGGCGCCATCGTTCTCGACATGAAGAACGGCTTCACCTGGCAGGGCGCGGAACTCGATATCCGCGGCGGCTCCTTCAACCGCCGCCAGGGCGCGTTTCAATATGGGCGCCGTATCGGGGATTTTGCGATGTACGCCGCCGGCGAGGCGCTGGGCGACAAAGGCTATCGCTATTTTTCCGGCTCGCAGATCAAGCGCTTCTATGGCGACATCGGCTATCGCGCGGAAAGCGTCGAAATTCACGCCAACGCCACGCTCGGCTCCAATCATTTCGGCGCCTCGGGGCCGGCGCCCGTGGAGCTGGTCGCGGGCGACAAGAGCGCGACCTATACGACGCCGCAGACCTATAAAAATCAGGTCATGATGTTCGACCTCAACGGGCAGGTCGACGTCAGCCCGACGACAAAGCTGCTCGGCGACATTCATTATCGCGGCTATAATCAAGCGCGCGTCGACGGCAATACGACCGATTTCGAATGCGAGGGCGGCCAAGCATTTTGCACCACGGGCGACGGTCAGCCGACAAGCGTCCCGAATTTTTTCAATACCGGCAACGAATTCATCCAGGGTCCGACGCTCGGCGCGATCGACCGCACCTGGACGAAGATCAATACGCTCGGTTTCACCGGGCAGCTCAACAACACCGACAGGATTCTCGGCTTCCCGAACAAATTCACTCTCGGCATCAATCTCGAACATGGTTACACCGGCTTCAAGGCGAATGAGGAGCTTGGAATCGTCAACACCGACTACACGGTCACCGGCATCAACTATTTCACCAATGAGCCCGCCGCCGGCATCGCGCCGGTCAATCTCAACGTGTCGAACTATTATCTCGGCGCCTATGCGCTCGATTCACTCGATCTGACCGACAAGCTCACCGCCACCGGCGGCCTGCGCTTCAACCGCGCCAGCGTTCAGATCTACGACAATATGGGCACGGCGTTGAACTCGACCCATATTTTCAATCACATCAATCCGATGGGCGGCCTGACCTACAAGATCACGCCGCAGATCGCCGCTTTCGCCAGCTATTCGGTGGCGAACCGCGCCCCGACGCCTCTCGAGCTCGGCTGCTCCGACCCGAACCGTCCTTGCATCATCGACGCCTTCCTGGTGGCCGATCCGCCTTTAAAGCAGGTGACGTCGAATACGATCGACATGGGCCTGCGCGGCGGTTTCAGACCCGCCGAAGCCCTGCCCGATCTGCTCGGCCGCTTCCCCGGAACCCTTCAGTGGTCGGCGGGCATCTTCCGAACCAATGTCTTCGACGACATTTTGAGCATTCCGAGCCAGATCGTCGGCCGCGGCTATTTCACCAACGCCGGCAACACCGTGCGTCAAGGCGCGGAACTGTCGATGCGCTATGCCGACGAGCGCCTGTCGGCCTATGTGAACTACACGCTGACCGACGCCTATTTCAATTCAGAGAACATCCTCGGCTCGCCGAACAACCCCGCGGTGGTTGCAGTCGGTTCGACAGGCGTCCTCGTCAAGCCAGGCGCGACGCTGCCGTCGATTGCGCGCCACCGCTTCAAGACCGGCGTCGATTATTCGGTGACGCCGAAATGGAAGGTTGGCGGCGACTTCGTCTACGCCAGCGGTCCCTATCTCGCCGGCGACTGGGCCAATCAGTTCGGCACGTTGTCGCCCTATGGCCTTCTGAACCTGCGCACGTCCTATGATTTGACGCCCTATCTGCAGCTCTATGCGCTGATCGAGAATGTGACCAATACGCGGTCGCGCAATTTCGGCACGTTTTTCGAAACCAACGCCGTCAACTTCGCGAATTTCTATAATCCGAAGATGGTGTCGGTCGGACCGCCGACGGCCTTCTACGGCGGCATGAAATGGAATTTCGGCGGAGAGCCGACCGGCTGGCTCGCTTTGGCGCCCGACGAGCCGCCGCGGCCAAGCGCCGATGCGCCCGCCCCGCGCAGATGGGCCGGTCTCTATGCCGGCCTCAACGTCGGCTATGGCTGGGGCGGGAAGACCGGCGCCCGGGTCGGGCCCAATGGCTTCGGCGACCGTTTCGCCGGGCTCTGGAACGCGAAAATCCTCGCGGAGGAACCGGCTGACGACGGCGCCGCCTGGTGGAACATGTTCCTGCCCGGCGCGGCCGCGGGAGCCAATACCGGATACGCCAATGTCGGCCGCAACGGCTTCATCGGCGGCGGCCAGATCGGCTGGAGCTATCAGGACGAGTCCAATGTCGTGCTCGGCCTCGAAGCCGATTTTCAGGGAACGCTCTTTCGCGGCAAGGGCTCCTATGCCGGCGCGCTCGTCGAAAGCGCGGGCTATATCGACAAGCCCGAGGACGACGACCTCGAGTCCCTTGTGCTGACCCGCCAAATCATCGGCGGCGGCGCGGTCTCCGCGGGAACCCGTTGGATGGGCACGTTGCGCGCCAGGCTCGGCTATGCCGTCACCGACACGCTTCTGGCTTATGGCACGGGCGGTCTCGCCTATGGCGACGCCTACGCGTCGGCGTTGCACTTCAACGCTTCGAGCATCCAGCGCCAAAACGAAGTGGGCGTGACGGCGTGGAACTACGCCAATCCGCCTGCGTTCGGCGGAGCCTCCTATTCAGGTTTCATGGCCGGCTGGGCCGCCGGCGGCGGCGTGGAATGGATGTTCGCCGATAATTGGAGCGCCAAGGCTGAAGGCCTCTATTACAATCTCGGCAGCGTCGATCTGATGTCGTCGCCGCTTGCGACCACTTGTTCAAGCCAGGCGACGAATACTTCGTCCGGCGCCTGCGCTAGAGGCGTGTCTGGATCGAACCGCATCGGGCCGGGCGGTCTCCTCTGGGCCAATATTCCGGTGACGAAGGTGGTGTTCGACGGCGTCGTCGTCCGCGCCGGCGTCAACTATCATTTCAATTGGGGAGCCGACCTTCTCGATCGGGCGCTCTGACTCCGACGCGCACAACGCCAGCGTCTCAATAAGGCGCTCGCCTCGAGGCCTTCATCCGCCCGATGGCGGCGCGATCTGATGCGCCGCGCGCCTATTCCTCTAGCGCGCCTTCCTCATTGACCGCATGCGCCAAGCCGGCCGTCGCCAATAGCCCGGCGACGCTGACGGCGACCATGACCGCGACGACGCCGACGAGCCCCCAGGCGTCCTGCAATTGCGGCACGACGAATGTGCCGAATGCGGCGCCGATCTTGGCGCAGGCCGCCGCAAATCCGCTCGCCGAAGCGCGGATCGCGGTCGGAAACAATGTCGGCGCGAGCGTGAAGGTCGTGGCGTTCGGTCCGGCGTTCATCGCAAAATTAAACAGCATGAAGCCGCCGATGACGAAAGCGAGGTGGGCCTTCGCGCCATTGTCGGTCATCGCGGCGAAAAGCAGCAGCAGCATGCCGAGCGCCATGCCGCTGAAGCCCGCGACCTGCATGGCGATCCGGCCAAAGCGCGGAACCGCCCAAAGACTCGCCGCAAAGCCGATGATGAGAAAGGCGTCGACTGCGGCGCTGCCTTCCACATCGGCGAAATCGGCGGCGATGGCGCCCGCTTTCGTGCCGCCAAGATGCATCGCGCCGAGGATGACCGGCGTGAAAAGGCCGACGCCATAGGTCGCGACGTCCATCAGCATCCAGGGTAGCGAAACGAGCATCGTGCGCGCGCGATTGGCCGCTGCGAACAGCGTCATATAGCCGACGTCCGTTGCATGTGGCGCTGCCTCCGGCGGCGGCGCGGGACGAGCGATCGCTTCGGCGCCAAGATTTGCAGGCTTCTCGCCGAATTCGATCGACAGGGTCTTGAGCAGCGCCGTCGCCTCGATGATGCGCCCCTGAGCCGCCAGCCAGCGCACGCTTTCCGGCGCCCATAGGCGCGCAACCAGAAACAGCAGCGCAATCACGCCGCCAGCGCCAAACAGCAGTCGCCAGTCTTCCGCCGACGGCCGCAGCTTCAAGATCGCAAGTCCGGCGAATGCCGCCGCCGCCATGCCAACCGATTGCAGCGAGATCGTCGCGACGGTCATGCGGTTGCGCGCCTTGCGCGGCATGAGCTCGGACACATAGGCGCCGCTCGTCGGAAAATCGATGCCGACGCCGACGCCGAGCAAAAACTGCGAGAGCAGGATGAATCGGGCGTTCGGCGCCAGCGCGCCGATACAACATGCCAGCGCGATGATCGCCATGTCGGCGATGAATGTGCGCTTGCGGCCGAATCTGTCGGCGCCCAAACCGCCGATCGCCGCGCCCAAAACCGCGCCGAGCACCAGAGCCGAGCCGATGAGGCCGACGAAAAGCGGGCTGATCGTGAAATCGCCTTTGAGCAGCGGCAGCGCGACGCCGAGCGCCGATACCGAAAATCCGTCGAGAAATGCGCCCCCGCTCGCGGCGAGCCAATAGGCGTAATGACGCCATGTCATCGGCGCTTCGTCGAGCGCCGAAAAGACCGAGGCGGCGCGCGCCGACGCGGCGGTCACCGCGTTTCGCTCCCCTTCTCTTCGTTCTTGGCCTGATGATAAAGCTTGCGAATCGCTTCGATGTCGACGGTCGGCTTCGGCATTTTAAGATCGAGATTGTCGAGCGTATCGGCGAGGATGCTCGACACCGCCAGATTGCGAAACCATTTGTGATTCGACGGGATCACATACCAGGGCGCATGTTCCGTCGAGCAGCGCGACAGGGCGGCTTCAAAAGCCTTGATGTAATCATCCCATTTCTCGCGCTCGGAATAATCGCTCTCGCTGATCTTCCACTGATGCGCGGGATCGTCGAGCCGCTCCTTGAAACGTTTGAGCTGCTCCTCCTTCGAGATGTAGAGAAAAAATTTCAGTATTGTCGTCTTGTTTTCGACAGTGAGCAGCTTCTCCCATTCATTGATGAAGTCGTAGCGCGGCTTCCAGACGTCCTTTGGCGCGAGTTTGTGCACGCGAACGACGAGCACGTCTTCATAATGCGAGCGATTGAAAATCGAGACATAGCCGCGCCGCGGCGCATGCGGATGAACGCGCCACAGGAAATCATGCTCCTGCTCTTCAGGAGTCGGCTGCTTGAACCCCGTCACTTGCACGCCCTGCGGGTCCATGGCGCTGATGACATGCCAGCAGGTGCCGTCCTTGCCGGCGCTGTCGATGCCCTGCAAGACGATCAGCAGCGAATGCGTGCGATCCGCATAGAGCTTGCGTTGCAATTCGGTGATGCGCGTCAAGTGGTTCTGCAGTTCCTGAGCCGCATCCGAATCTTTGACGAAATCGCCGTGGAACCCGGGATCGATCGAGCCGAGATCGACATCCGAGCCAGGTTCGACCCGGAATTTTTTTAGAAAATTCATTTGCGCCGCCTCCTCCGTTCTGTCGCTCTCCATCAACCGGCAAGAGAGACGCCGCTGGCCGTCAAGTCTCTTTCGCGCTGGTCCGCCAGACGCCAATAGATGGCCTTTACGATTTCCGCCGCAACAACCCAGAGCAGGCAGTAGAGCCACACGCCGACGATCGCCACGCCGGGAACGGCGTCGACGCCAACGCCATAGAGGCAGAGCAGCACCGCCGCGACCTGAGTCGCGGCGATCGCCCAGAATAATCTCGCGCTCGGATAGGGCGGCGCAAAAATCAACTTCTTGGTGCGCACGCTGAACAGCAGCAGATGACCGCCGACGGCGAGCTGCAGAAACAGCAGAGTCTGCAGCTGGCCGGGGTCGATCGGGATGATCGACTGCAGCGAATCGTCGAGCATCCAGCGCATGCCGATCAGCAGGAAACCGAAGGTCTCGGCCACCGCGAGCAGCCCCATCAGCGAAGCGAAAATGAAGATGCGATGCATATCCCATCTGACCGGCTGCGGCGCGACCGGAACATTATCATAGGCGATGGTCATGATCGGAATGTCGTCGAGGAGGGCGAGCGCGACGATCATGATCGCGGTCAGTGGCTGAAATTCTAAAAATACGATTGAGGCGACCACGACGATCATAATGTCGAGCGTCATCGCGATGCGATAGTGGATGTAGCTTTCGATGCGTTGGAAAATCTGGCGAGACACGCGGATCGCGTTGACGATCGTGGAAAGCCCCGGCGCCGTGAGGATCAGCGCCGCGGCGCTTCGCGCGGCGTCAGTCGCGCCGCTGACGGCGATGCCGCAATCGGCCTGTTTGAGCGCCGGCGCGTCGTTGACGCCGTCGCCGGTCATCGCGACGATATGGCCGACCGACTGTAGCGCCTTGACGATCTCATATTTGTGCTCGGGAAACACCCTGCCGAAACCGTCGGCCCGCTCCACCGTTTCGATGACGCTGCGCGGCAAAGCGTCGGCCTTCACGCCGCTTTTGAACACGTCGCTGGCGACGAGAAGATGCGAGCCCATGCCGAGCTGGGCGGCGATCTCATCGCCGATGGCGACGTCGTCGCCGGTCACCATCTTGACGTTGAGACCAAGCGCGCGCGCCTCGGCGATCGTCGCCTTGGCGTCGGCGCGCGGCGGATCCATGAGCGAGATCAGTCCGACGAGCGACCATCTGGCGCCGTCTTCCGACATGGCGACGCCCAGCGCGCGCTGGCCCTTGGCGGCGAGCGTCGTCACCTCGTTTTGATAGCGTTGCAGCGTTTGCGAATCGGGCCTGACGAGCGCGGAAATCGCCTGCGGCGCCCCTTTCGCGTAGTGGCGGACGCCGCCAGCGGCGTCGGCCATCGTTGAGATCGTGCGTTTGCTGACGGGATCGAACGGCGTAAAGGCTTTCTGCTTGAAACCGTCGAGCGAATCATGCGCCGGCAACGCCGCCATCACTGCGAGGTCGATGGCGTCGTCGCTGCTTCTTTGAGTCGCCAGCGCGGCGAAGAGCAGCACGTCGTCGCTCTTGAATGCGCCATAGGGAACGGCGTTTTGCACCGTGAGCCGGTTCATGGTCAGCGTGCCGGTCTTGTCGCTGCACAGCACATCGACTCCGGCAAGCTCCTCGATCGCGTTGAGGCGCGAAACGATGGCCTTCTGCAAGGAAAGCGCATAGGCGCCGATCGCCATCGTCACCGACATGACCGCCGGCAGCGCGACCGGGATTGAAGCGATCAGCAGCACCAGCACATATTGGGCGATGGAGCCGACGCGGTCCCAGCGCCAGATATCCGGCGCGATGACTTCGCGATAGAGCTGCGCGCCGACGAGAAGCAGCGCCAGCAAGAAGGCGAGCAGCAGCAGAAAATCGCCGACCTGCGTCACCGCGCGCTGCGAATGCGAAACCGCGCCGGCGGCGCCGACAAGCTTCGCGGTGCGGCCGAAGAAGGTGCGATCGCCCGTCGCCGTCACCACGCCGGTCATCGCGCCCTGTTTGGCGATCGCGCCGGAATAAGCGTCGTCGCCGATCTTCTTGGAGACCGGCAGCGATTCGCCGGTGAGCGCCGCCTGATCGCAGCTCAGATAGTCGCCTTCGATGAGGAAAAGATCCGCCGGGACGATCTGTCCCGCAGCGACGCTGACGATATCGCCCGGCGTCAGTTCGGCGGCGGGGATCGTCGTCCAGGCGCCGTCGCGCTGCACGCGCGCGCGGGGCGCTAGATTTTTTTTCAGCGCCGCAAGCGCATTCGCGGCCTTGTTGTCCTGCCAGAAGCCGACGACGGCGTTATAGACGAGAAGGCCGGTGACGACGCCGAAATCCGGCCAGTCCTTGCGCACGCCGGAAATCACCGCCGCGGCTTCGATGAGGAAGGGCAGCGGTCCCCAGAAATATTTCAGCAGACGGCGCCATTTGCTTTCGGTCCTGTCCTCGAGCGCGTTGCGGCCATATTCGACAAGGCGTCGCGCCGCTTCCTGAGACGTCAGGCCGTGTTCGCTCGTCTTCAGCGCCTCAAGTCGCTGCGCGATTTTCGTCTGCGTCGGGTCCAGGGAAAATGCTGGCGAAGATTGGCCTGCCGACGAATTCGCGCTGGCGTCCGGCATGGCTTCTCTCCCATATGTTCTGCTTCAAAATATCCGAATCGGATGTTAGGCCGCGATCCGGCGCTCGCCAATAGCGCCGCCGAAAGCGGCGCGCGCTTTGTCGAAGCTGATCTTGCGCAGCCTATTCGGCGGCGCCGCAAGGCGCGCCGTCATCCGACGCGCCGGCGATGTTATCCTTGACGATCTTGTCCGCGCGCGCCTTCGCATCCGCGAGATCCTTGTCGTAGACATTGGTCAGATATTCGTTCGCGGTGGTCTTCACGATTGAGTGGTTCGGCGACTCCAGCGGCCCGGATACGTCGATCGAGGCGACCGTGGACAGGCCGGGACGCAAGGGTTGCTTTTCCAGCTCGTCCGTCCGCAAAGCAATTCGCACCGGAATGCGCTGCACGATTCGAATGAAATTGCCGACGGCGTTATCGGGAGGAAGCGTCGCGAAGACGGCGCCGGAGCCGGGAACGAGTCCGACCACTTCTCCGTGATAGATCTGTTTCGATCCGTAGAGGTCGACGGTGATGATCGCCGGCTGTCCGGGACGAACCCGGGCCATTCTGTTTTCCCAGAGGTTCGCTTCCACCCAAAGATGGTCGAGCGGCACAATATCGAGAATCGCGTCGCCGGGACGCACCCGTTCGCCGACCTGGACGCGACGTTTGGCGACATAACCGCTTGCCGGCGCCCGGATGTTCTGGCGCGCGAACTCAATATAGGCTTCATTGTATCTGGCTTTGGCGGCCTCGATGTCGGGATGGTTCATTCGGGTCACGCCGCCGACCCGCGCCTCGACCGCCTGATATTCCGCCTGCGCCTCGCGCAGATCGGCTTCCTGCGCGGCGAGCTGATCCTCGGCGTTCTGCAGCACCTGCCGCGACGACGCGCCGCTCGCCGCGGCCTGCCGATATCGCGCAAGATCATGTCGCGTCTTGTCCCGGATCGCGGCGCGCGAAATGACCTTTTGGCAGACCTGGCGGCGCTGCGCGTATAGCGCGCCGACGGCGCGGACGGCCCGGCCGAGTTCGGCTTCGGCGTGCGCAAGAACCGCTCTCGCGCGCTGTCCATCGAGGCGAACAAGCGTCGCGTCTTTCTTCACGAATTGGGTTTCTTCCGCCAGAACCGCGGCGACCACTCCCGTGGCGTCCGCTTGCACCGGAATGATGTTGCCGGCGACATAGGCGTTGTCCGTCGTCACCCAGTCGCGCCCATAAAAAAACCATTGCAGCAGCGCGATGACCGCGCCGATCAGCGCCGCCGCAATGACGATCTTGAGCAGAAATTCTCTGCGGGAGCGGATGTTTTTGCGGGAAAGCGGCATCGACCGGGTTCGCGTTCTTCTCTTTAAAGTGATGCGCTCAGCCGCCGCCAAGCGACTGGATCGCCTCGACGGCCGGCGTTAAGGGGTCGGCCTCGGGCGCCGGCTTCGGCGCGTCCGGCGGCGGACCGCCGGCATAGCCGCCGCCGAGCGCCTGATAAAGATCGACGGCGGCGACCAGACGGTCGCCTTCGAGCGCCCGTTGCGCGAAGCCGGATTCGAGGAGATCGGCGTGCTGCGTGACGATTTCGCGGCGGTCCTTCAGCCCGTCGCGCAGGCGCGTTTGCGCGAGGTCGTATTGCGTACGCGCCACGCGCAGAAAGCGGCTCTGCGCCTCATATTCGGCGCAGGCGCGCTTGAGATTGACGCTGGCGTCGGCGACTTGCTGGGCGGCCTGCAGCAGCGTCTCATTGTAGGAATCGACGGCCTGATCGAAATCGGCGCGCTGCCCCTCCAGATTGCCGCTGAGCCTGCCGCCCTGGAAGACGGGCAGGCGCAGTCCGGGCGAGACGGCGTAGCCGATCGCCGAAGGCGTGAAGAGATAGCCAGCGAGCTTGCTGATTTTCGTCGATGTCACCGAGCCCTCGAAGCCGCCGGTGATCGCAAGGTCGACCGAAGGAAGAAACAGCGTCTTGGCGACGTGAATGCGCGCCGCCGCCGCCTCGGCGCGGCGCAAAGCGGCGGCGAGATCGGGGCGATGGACGAGCAGTTCGACGGGCAGGCTTCGCGGCAGCGGCGGCAAGGCCGGCGCCGGGGCGCGGCGGCCGGCGTAAAGGGTGCGCGCCGCGTCGGGCCCTTCGCCCATGAGTCGCGCGAGCGCGTCCTGCTGCAAGCTCAGGAGCGCCTGCGCCGCGGCTTCGCGCCTCACGGCGTTCTCGAATTCGCCGCGGGCGGCTTGCACCCCGTCCAAGGAGTCGAGACCCGTGCGATAGCGGGTCTCGGCGAGCGACACCAGATCGCGCCGCATCCGCGTCAAGGCTTTCGCCACTTCCAGCTGGCGCGCCGCGGCGTAGCCGCGTAGATAGGCGCGCGCGACCGAGGCGGTCAGCAGCAGCCGCGCCTGTTCGAGTTCGGCCTCCTGCGCCGCCGACTCGCCGATCGCCGCGTCAAGCAGCGCCCGGTTCTTCTGCCAGAAGTCGAACTCATAGGTCAGCGCCAGCGGATTGATGAAGGCCATGGTCTTCTCCAATCCGCCCTGCGCCGGATTATAGGAGGCCACGACGCCATGCAGAGGATTGCGCGACTGCCGCATGCCGAAGGTCGCCTGAACCTCCGGAAGAAGCCGCGCTCCGGCGACCTGCACAAGCGCGTCGGCGCTCCGCAGCGAGTCTTCCGCCTTCCTCAGGCTCTGATTGTCGCGCAACGCCTTGTCGATGACGCCGTCGAGCTCGGCGCTGCGGAAGGCGCGCCACCATTCTTCGCGCGGCCAGGCGGTTTCGTCGGCGACTTTGAGCCCGGACCTTGCAAGCGTGCGCTCCATGGCCGGCGCGCCGAGAAACTGCGCGCGCTCGCCTTGCGTGGTGGGCGCGCAGCCGGCGAGGAAGAGCGCCACCGGGATTCCGCAACAGACGCGTCTGCGCCGCGCGCTGAACCGAACCGCGCCGATAGGTCGTGCGGCGACTCGCCCGCGGCTCGGGCGCAGGCCGGAAGGCGTACGACGGTCTGCGGGCCCTTGGTGCAAGAGGACACTCCTACCCTGCGCCAACGGTCGGCAAACGCGGCGGCGAGATCGTAGGAGTCATCAGCCTTTCGGCGGTTATCGGGGAACTCCATCCCCATCCTCTTAAACTTTAGTTTACCAAAGCTCCGGCGGTCAATAAGTCCAGACCGCGCCCGCGCTATCCCCACAGATTTGCGGCGGGGGGGAGAAGAGTCGAACCCTCATAGAGCAGTCCGGGAATGCGATCGCGGGCGAGGAGCAGCGGCCCGTCGAGGTCGACGAAATTGGCCATCTGACCAACGAGCGCGGCCGGCGCCATGGCGAGAGAGGTCCCCACCATGCAGCCGGCCATGATCGAAAAGCCCACGTCCTGCGCCGCGCGGCAAAGCGCCAATGCTTCGGTAAGCCCGCCGGTCTTGTCGAGCTTGACGTTGATCGCGTCGTAGCGGCCTTTCAGCGGCGCAAGCGAGGCGCGGTCATGCACGCTTTCGTCGGCGCAGATCGGCACGACATGCGCAAGGCTCGCGAGCGCTTCGTCGCGGCCGGCCGGCAGCGGCTGCTCGACAAGCGCGACGTCGTAGTCGGCGCAGATCGCGAGCCGGCGGGGGAGAGATTCCTCATCCCATGATTCATTGGCGTCGACGATCAGGGTCGAATCGGGCGCTCCCGCGCGCACCGCCGCGAGCCGCGCTTCGTCGCCTTCTCCGGCAAGCTTGATCTTCAGCAGCGGCCGATCAGCCGCCTTCGCCGCCGCGGCGCGCATCTCCTCGGGCGCGCCGACCGAAATCGTATAGGCCGTCACGAGCGGCGAAAGCGCATCAAAGCCGGCCGTCGCATAGGCCGGCGCGCCGGAAAGCTTGGCCTCGAGGTCCCAGAGCGCGCAGTCGAGCGCATTGCGCGCCGCCCCGGCCGGCAGGAGCCGCTGCAAATCCGCCCGGTCGGCGCCGGCCTCAAGCGCGGCGCGCACGCTTTCAATTGTCGCGACGACGCTGTCGACGCTTTCGCCATATCGGGCGTAAGGCACGCATTCGCCCCGTCCGACGCCGCGGCTTTCAGTCAAAGTCGCGGTCACGACCACGGCCTCGGTCTTGGCCCCGCGCGAAATCACAAAGCGGCCGGCGATCGGATAAGTCTCTACGGCTACGGATAATTTTCGCGTCAATTCGCTCTCCGACGCTCGCGCCGCCTGAGCCGCGTTCGCCGCGCTGTGCGCAGACGCGCTTGCTGGCGTCAATTCACGGGGTTATCACGTTTTTCGTTCAGCCGCGCGTGCCGGCGTCGGCGGCGCGCCATAATCGGCGGATAGGATGACGCCATCGATGAGCCGATTATTGTCGGTAGAGCGCGCTGCGAAAAAGTGGGAACCGGTTTTTCGCGTTAAGCGCGCTCTAATCTTTTGGAATCGATCACGTTATCTGCATTTGGGCGATTCCGCCCAAATGCAGCGTGATCTAGCGCAGAGCGAATCCCGATGACCGTCGCGACGATGGAGCGCCCGCCCCAATTCGCGCGCCGGTCTTCGCCGGAAGGCGTGCGGCTGTCGCTGTCGGGAGATTGGACTCTGGTCGCCTCTCATCGTCTGGAGGAGGAGGCGCGTCGCATTGTCGAGGAGGCAAGGCGCGACCGGTTGGTGGTCTTTGATCTCGCACAGGTTTCGCAACTCGACACCGCCGGCGCATGGCTGATCAATCGCGCGCGGCATGAACTGGCGCGTCGCGACGTCGCCGTCGCGCTCGAACATGTCCGTCCGGAATTTTCCACCCTGCTCGAAGAGGCGCATTATCGCACCTTCGAGGAGCCGCCGCAGCCCAATCTCAATCTCATCATCGTCCTGTTGTCTGACCTCGGCCAGTCGACCGTTGACGCCCTTCGCGAATTTTATCGCGGCGTCAGCTTTCTCGGCGAATTCGTTGCGTCGATGATCTATGTGGCGAGCCGTCCGCAAAGGTTCAGGCTGACCTCGCTCATCGCGCAAATCGAACTCATCGGTTTTCGTAGCGTTCCGATTATCGTTCTCATCAATGTGCTGGTCGGCGGCATCGTCGCGCAGCAAGGCATTTTCCAGCTCCTGAAGTTTGGCGCGTCGAGCTACACTGTGAGCCTGATTGGCATCCTGGTCTTGCGCGAACTCGGCGTTCTGCTCACGTCGATCATGATCGCCGGCCGGTCGGGCTCGGCGATCACCGCCGAACTCGGTTCGATGAAAATGCGCGAGGAGATCGACGCGCTGCTGGTAATGGGACTTTCGCCCATCGAGGTGCTGATCGCGCCGCGCGTGCTCGGCCTCGTGATCTCGCTGCCGATCCTGACCTTCATCGCGGACATGGCGGCGTTGTTTGGCGGCATGGTCGTGTCCTGGTGGTACGGCGGCATCAGCCCGGTGGCTTTCGCCTCGCTGCTCAAGGAAGCGATCGCGCTGCACACATTTCTCGTCGGCATCATCAAAGCGCCCTTCATGGCGCTGGTCATTGGCCTTATCGCCTCGATGGACGGGCTCGCGACGAAAGGCTCCGCCGAATCGCTCGGCCGGCAGGTCACGTCCTCGGTGGTGAAATCCATCTTCATGGTCATTGTGATGGATGGGGTGTTCGCCGTATTTTTCGCGTCGATCGACTATTGAGCGCGCGAATGAGCAGCCCCTCGACCTTGGCCAACGGCGCCGTTCAACAGCGGCAAAATCGCGACGTCATCATCAGCGTGCGCGACCTTGTCGTCGGCTTTGGCGACAAAACCATCATGAAGGGTCTCAACCTCGACGTTTTCCGCGGCGAGGTGCTCGGCGTCGTCGGCGGGTCCGGGCAGGGCAAATCCGTCCTTACCCGCGCGATCCTCGGACTTGTGCCGCCGCGCGGCGGCGCCATTCGGATATTTGGGCAGGATCGGGACGCCCTGGCGCCGGCCGAACGCCGAATGCTTGAGCAGCGCTGGGGCGTATTGTTTCAGAATGGGGCGCTTTTCTCGGGGCTTACCGTCAAGCAGAACATTCAGATGCCGATGCGCGAAACCCGCGAACTTTCGCAGCATCTTATGGACGAGCTGGCCATGCTCAAGCTCGAGCTGGTTGGCCTCACTCCAGACGCCGCCGACAAATTTCCGTCAGAATTATCGGGCGGCATGGTGAAGCGCGCGGCCCTGGCGCGCGCCTTGGCGCTTGATCCCGAGCTTGTGTTCCTGGACGAGCCAACGTCGGGGCTCGATCCGATCAGCGCCGCTGAATTCGACGAGCTGATCGGCACGCTGCAGCAGACTCTCGGGCTGACCGTGTTCATGGTGACGCATGACCTCGATAGCCTGTATTCTATCTGCGACAGGGTGGCGGCGCTTGCGGAAGGTCGGGTCATCGCCGCAGGGCCCTTGGAAACCTTGCTTGATTCCGACCACCCGTGGCTGAAAGCCTATTTCCACGGCGTGCGCGGCGGCCGACTGACCGCGGCGCGCATCGAGCATAAGGACGAAGAATGGAAACCCGCGCCAACTACGCCCTGATCGGCGCTTTCACGCTGGCGGCGGCCGTCGCCGCCTTCCTTTTCGTCTACTGGTTCTCGGGACCAAGCCAGCTTGGCAAGCAGGAAACTTATCAGATCGTCTTCACCGGCTCAGTCTCGGGGCTGACCCGGGGCTCCTCGGTGCTGTTCAATGGCGTGAAGGTCGGCGAGGTCACGCATCTTGGAATTTCCGAACAGGACCCGAGCAAGGTCGACGTGCTGGTCAGGATCGACAGCAGAACGCCGGTCAAGACCGATACCCGCGCGCGCCTCGAGACACGGGGCTTTACCGGCGTCTCCGACGTTTTGCTGGTCGGCGGCACGCCCGGCGCGCCGCGCCTGACGGCGCAAAAGGAGCAGAAATATCCTCTCATCCAGGCCGAACGCTCCGAAATCCAGAATTTGCTCGGCAATGTTCAGAACCTGTCGACCAAGGCCGCCGAGGTTCTCACGAAACTCGACAGCCTGATCGACGACAATGGCGCGTCGATCACGGCGACGCTCAAAAACGCCGAGAAAGTCAGCAAGTCGCTCGCCGACAATTCAGCTTCCATCGCAAGCTTCATCCAGGACGCGTCCGCTGTCGCGCAATCGATGAAGCCCGTGGCGGCGCGACTCGACAAGGTGCTGGCGGCCGGCGAAAAATTGATCGCGTCGATCGACCCCAAGCAGATCAAGGCGATCACCGGCAATATCGTCGGCGCGTCGGAACGCATCAACCGCTTCGCCGCGACGGGCCTTCGCGAATATGAGCAGCTTGCGGTCGATGGGCGCAAGGCGGTCGACACATTCGATCGCACGTTGCGTTCGGTCGAGAAAAACCCCTCACAATTCATCTTCGGAGCGTCCCCCTCCGTGCCGGAATATCAGGGCCGGTAGAGCATTTCCCGCCGAAGTGGATGCCGGTTCGGCGCAGAAAATGCGTCAAACCAAGAAACGAACGCGCGGCTGGCGAAAATGCGGACGCCTGCTTTTCGCGTAAATCGCGCGCTAAGTTTTGAGACCGATCATGTCATGCGCATGTGGGCGAGCGCGTCCAAATGCTTAAGCGATCAAGGGCCGCCAAGCGTGGCTTTGAGCCGATGCGCGGATCGGATAGAAGGACGTAGCCCGACTCGGCGCGCGGGCGAAATGGGGCGACGGGGCGGTATGAAACTGACGGCGTCCACGTCGACGCAACGCAAGGCGACGCGGACGACAGCGCTTGCATTGCTCGCGCTGATCGTCGCAGGCTGCGCCAGCGCGCCGCGCGAGACCTTCGATCT
Source organism: Methylocystis sp. (assembly GCF_050246715.1). Taxonomy (NCBI): domain Bacteria; kingdom Pseudomonadati; phylum Pseudomonadota; class Alphaproteobacteria; order Hyphomicrobiales; family Methylocystaceae; genus Methylocystis; species Methylocystis sp. The sequence goes on along the minus strand of NZ_JBFWVN010000001.1, from coordinate 242,173 downwards.
GACCGCCGACACAGGCCCTTTGCGCAGCGTCGCGCTACGCGCCGGCCCCGCGGTTTATGTTCCCGAGCCTGCGGCGGTCGCGCCGACCTCGTCGGATCGAATCGTGGTTCGCGCGGCCGATGACAGCGTCGCCGTTCTTCCCGGCGTGCAATGGTCCGACCCTTTGCCGCGTCTTTTTCAGCGCCGCCTGATCGAAGCGCTTCGGCAATGCGGCCTTTCAGGCTCTTCCAACATCGGCGCGCCAATCAAGTTGCAGACCGACGTGCGGCGCTTTGAAATCGACATTGCCCGCGATCTCGCCGTCATTGAAGTTTCGGTCGAACTCATCGATGGCGGCGGGCGGGCGCGGGCGGCGCGAATCTTCGTCGAAGAGACGCCGGCCCCGGATCACGTCGGCTCGCAGGCGGCGCGGGCGCTCAGCGACGCCGCGGCGCGCGTGTCGCTGCGCATCGGCCAATGGGCGCGCGTCGCGAAGTAGATCGCGCCAGCGCTCATTTCGAGACCAAACCTTCCCACAGCATGATGTTGAGGCAGGCGAGAAACCCGGCGCTCCGGCAGGCCGCCTGCGTCGACTGGCGCCAGCGATCCGCCTCCTCTTGCGTCAAGGCGTTCGCCGACACGCAATTTTCCGTCACGCGCGTCAGATCGAAAATAATCTCCGCCTCCTCGCCGTTCCTGACGATGAGCGCATGCGCCCGGCAGCCGATGTTCGCGACGCCGCACTCTTGGAGCAGAACGCCGGCTTCTCTGCCGATAAAGGGATTGGCGAAAGATTTTTCCCAAAATCCGGCGATCTTGGCGCCGGTCGCGAGATCGCCGTTGTAGACGAAAAAAGTTCCCCAATCGGGCTCGGCGACGACGATCCTGCCCCCACTGCGCGTCACCCGAACCATCTCGCGCAAGGTTTCGATGGGGGCGTAGATATGCTGCAGGGATCGGTCGATCCTGACCGCGTCGAAGCAATTGTCGTTGAACGGCAGGCGGCGGGAGTCGCCAGCGACGAAGCGCGCGTTCGACAAGCCCCGCGCGCGTTCCCGCGCGAGTTCGAGAAAGCCCAGCGACGGATCGAGCCCGTAGATTTCGGCGCGCGGGCAGCGCCGCGCCAGTTCGATGACGTCAAAGCCGACCCCGCAGGCCACGTCCAATATCTCGGCCTGTCCCGATATTTGCAGGGCGTCCCAGCTCTCCTTCTTGTAGCGCTTGAAAAAGGGCGTCCCATTCATGAAATCGAGACAGCGGGTCAGCTCGGACCGCATCGCGCCGTCGGCGTGGCGGAAGCTCGAAGCGATGTCCGCCATTAGCGCAGCTCCTGCGACTCAAAGCCGCTGAATCGCGGGAATGTGGCCCAGGGTTGCGCGCGCTCGGAGGGGCTAGCGCCGCAAACGGACGGGTGGTAACTGGACGGCGACGATTTAGGCGCCCGCCGGCGAACCGCGCGCGGCGTGGACGAACGAGGGTCGCGGCGTTCCGCCCAGCGGCGAGCGGAAGCGCCCCGAACTTTGAGCATGGACGAGGAAGAGACGAGCGTCATGGCGAAGATGAGCTTTGAGGATGCTGCGACCCGCTATGGCGCGGAACCGGGTGGCGGCGCGCCGACAAAGGTCAAGATCACCTTCATCGATTCACAGGGTCAAGCCCGCACCGTCGAGGGCGAGGTCGGCTCCACCGTGATGGAGACCGCGCGCCGCAACGACATTCCCGAAATCGCCGCCGAGTGCGGCGGCGCCTGCGCTTGCGCCACCTGCCACGTCTATGTCGATGAAAACTGGACGGAAAAAACCGGCAAACCGTCGCAGATGGAAGAGGATATGCTCGACTTCGCCTTTGACGTGAAGCCGAATTCGAGGCTGTGCTGCCAAATCACCGTCAGGCCGGAACTCGAGGGACTGGTCGTCACGACCCCTGCCCAGCAGGGCTGACGCCAATTATTCCATATCGCGTCCGCGCTGGTTTGAATCTCCCGACAAATGCGATAGACGAACGAAGACGGCGCTGAATTTTCAGGCGGCGGGCGCAAGAGGCGTCTCGCCGCAAGCGGGGCCGAGTCGCGACGCTGCGCCAACAGCGTCTTCCCTCTTCAACAATTTGAGGCATTTACTGGGAATTGACCATGAACCAACTTAAAGAAGCCGCGATCGAAACCGATGTCGTCATCGTCGGCGCCGGTCCCGCAGGTCTTTTCTCGGTGTTTGAGCTCGGCCTTCTCGATATCAAGGCGCATGTCATCGACATTCTGCCGCGCGCCGGCGGCCAATGTTCCGAACTCTATCCCGAAAAGCCGATCTACGACATTCCCGGCCTGCCGGTCTGCACCGGCCAGGAGCTGACCGACAATCTTCTCAAGCAGATCGAACCGTTTCGCCCGACTTTTCACTTCAATGAAATGGTCGAAACCCTGGTCTCGCTTGGAACGCCCGAAAAGCCGGAATTTCGGCTGACCACGGACGCCGGCAAGATTTTTCACGCCAAGGTCGTCTTCGTCGCTGCGGGCGGCGGATCGTTCCAGCCCAAAAAGCCGCCGATCCCCAAGATCGACTCCTATGAAGGCAAGTCGGTGTTTTACGCCGTGCGCCGCATGGAGGATTTCCGCGACAAGAATGTCGTGATCGTCGGCGGCGGCGATTCGGCGCTCGACTGGACGCTCAATCTCCAGCCGGTGGCGAAAAGCCTTACGCTCGTGCATCGCCGCGACCAGTTCCGCGCTGCCCCGCATTCCGTCGCGGCGATGCAGGAGCTTGCGGCGGCGCGCAAGATCGACTTCAGGCTCGGCCAGATCACCGCCGTCGAAGGCGAAGACGGCGAAATGATCAGCGCCACGCTCAAGGGCAATGACGGCGTCGAAGAGAAAGTCGCCTGCGAGCGGCTGATGCCCTTCTTCGGCCTCACCATGAAGCTTGGTCCGGTCGCCGATTGGGGACTTCAGCTCAATGAGAATCTCGTTCCCGTCGACACTGAAAAATTCGAGACGAGTCATCCCGGCATTTTCGCCGTCGGCGACATCAATTCCTATCCGGGCAAATTGAAGCTCATTCTTTCGGGCTTTCATGAAGCCGCGCTCGCTTCACAGAAGGCGCATCGCTACATCTATCCCGACAAGAAGCTTCTCTTCCAATACACGACGTCTTCGACCAATCTTCAAAAGAAGCTCGGAGTCTCCTGACGTCGGCCAACGCTGCTCACGAAGGCTCCGCCGACGTCGTCGATGTGTCGTTCATCGACGTTACGGCGATCGCCGACGATGAATGGCCAAAGCTCGCGGCGCTTCTCGATGAATCCGAAGACGCGCGGGCGCAGCGTTTCGCTTTTGAATCCGACCGCTGCGCCTATGTCGCCGCGCATGCGCTGTTGCGCGCGCGCCTTTCCGAGCGTTCTATCAACATTTCGCCCCGCGAATGGCGTTTTGACGCGACGCCGCACGGCAAGCCCTTTCTATGCGCCCCGCGCGCCGGTCTTAGCGTCAGCCTCTCGCACACGCGCGGCATGGCCGCCGTGGCGATCGCCTGGGGGCGCGAGATCGGCGTCGACGTCGAATCCGCTCTTACGCCACGAAACGCTCAAAAAGTCGCCGAACGTTACTTCGCGCCCGAAGAAGCGGCGCTTTTACGCGCTCAATCCGATCCGGTCGCGCAGAGCGAAATTTTTTTTGCGATTTGGACTCTCAAGGAAGCCGTCTTGAAGGCCGACGGGCGCGGACTGGCGCGGGGACTCGACAGCATCGTCGTCAGACTGTCGCCGCCCGTCATTACCTGTGATTCTGGCGAGAACTATGTCGTCGCGCAGTGGCGGCGCGGCGGTTTCTTCATCGCGGCGGCGGCGCTAGGCGAAGCAAATTTTCGCATCGAGGAAGCGCATGCATCTGCGCTGGCTGCGGCAATGCGATCGTTTGAAGCCTGAACCATGCGCGCTAATTTTGTCGCGGGTTCGTCACGCGCAGCCATCGGAGGAGGATTCATGATCGACTTTCTACTTCTCGTGATTTGCATCGGCGCCGCTTTGCTTGCATTGGCCATTTTAGTTCAGCCGGACAGTTTCATGGTGCGACGCGAGGCGGTGATCGACGCGCCGCCGCGCAAGGTGTTCGCGGCGATCAACGATCTTCGCAATTGGGAATCATGGTCTCCCTGGGCCAAGCTCGATCCGAACGCCGACACCCGCTACGAGGGTCCCGGCGCCGGTCCCGGCGCAGCCTTCGAATGGTCCGGCGACAAAAAAGTCGGCGCGGGCCGCCTAACGATCGTCGACAGTCGGCCGAGTGAGCGCGTCGACCTCAGTCTCGATATGCGCAAGCCATTCGTGGCAACCAGCAACGTAACCTTTGTACTTTCTCCCGAGGGTGAAGTGAGTGAAAGCGGATGGCTCACGCGCGCGCTGGGATTTGGCGGCGTTTCCGGAACCGGCAAGACTCATGTCGCATGGAGCATGTCGGGCAAAACCAGCCTGATTGGGAGGGCGATGAACATCTTCATCAGCCGCGACAAGATGCTCGGCGACCAATTCGAGAAAGGCCTCGCCAATCTTGGCGCGCAATTAGCGAAATAGCTCGGCGGATGAAGCGAAGCGGCGCTTGCGTTGCGTCCCGCGACACGCCATCTGCATGGCGGATACGACGCGACTCAGGCGCCGCTATGATCAATCCGCCGTGATACGAATTCCGTTTGATCTGCTCGGATGTCATTCCCGACGCGCGCAATGCGCGCGATCGGGAATCCTGAGCAAAACAGCGTTCTTGGATTGGCCCTGGATTCCCGGTCAGGCCGTCGGCCTGCCGGGAATGACACGGCCCAAGCGAACGGATCAGCCGGAATTCGTATGACTCATTCGCCATAATTCACTCGCCATGATCGACTCGCCATGACCGAAATGTTCGACGCCGCTCTGGCGGCCCTGCGACAAATCATGACGCCGCCGTTCCGCGCGGTGCTCGTCAAGAGTCTCGGCATGACCTTTCTGATGCTGGCCTTGGCATGGGCCGGTCTCGACAGGCTCGCTCTCTCCTTCGTGATGGTCGATCATCCCTGGCTGCGGACGGCGCTGGCCTATGCCACCGGCGCGGGGCTGTTCTTCCTGATGGCCTTTCTCATCGCGCCGGTCTCCGTGCTGGTATCGGGACTGTTCCTTGACGATCTCGCCGATCATGTCGAAGCGGATCTCTATCCGGAGGGACAGCGCGGGCGCGCCATTCCCGCGACTCAGGCGATTTTCATGGCGCTGCGCTTTGCGGTCGTGTCGGCGATCGTCAATTTCTTCGCGCTGCTGCTATTGTTCGTGCCGGGAATAAACGCCGCAGCCTTTCTCCTCGCCAACGCCTATCTCTTCGGTCGCGAATATTTTCTATTCGCCGCGACGCGCTTTCGTTCGCTGCAAGAGTCGGAAGAGCTGCGGCGGCGCCACGCGTTTCGGCTTTTCATCGCCGGACTGTTGATCGCCGTCTTCGTCGCGACGCCGGGATTGAATGTGCTGACGCCGCTCTTCGCCGTCGCTTTCATGACCCGCATTCACCGGATGCTGTCGCCTAAACTTCGCAGCCAAGAGGCGCAATCCGACGAACTGCGACGTCCTTATCGCTAGGCGGATTGGTGCATAGGCTACGCCTGAATCGCAGCGAAATGGAGTCCGCGATGGCGTCCAAAGGGGCGCTATCTGCGCTGTAAACGAAGAACGCAAAGGCGGCGGAGAGCAACGTCACACTGTCGCGGCGGGCGCGTCACTCCTTACCAAAGCTTAATTTGGCGTTCGCTGGCGCAAACATACATGAGGGGGGACGAACCATCCCTACCTACGAGGCCCGTGTCTTGCGCAAACAACTCATCACCTTGATGTCCGCGGCGATGTTGGCTGCGGCCGGTCTGTCAGGGACCGCCTTTGCCGCCCCACCTGCGACCGATCAGCCCGCTGAAGCCAGTGATCACGGTTTCTCTCCGGAAGATCGCGCGGCTTTCCTGGACGCACGGGTAGCCGCCTTAAAGGTTGGCTTAAAGCTTACCGTGGCGCAGGAGAAATCATGGCCCGCATTCGAAACCGCTTTACGCGAAGTTGCGAAAGCGCGCGCGGATCGCCGAGCCGACATGCACGAAAAATGGGACGACATTCACGAACATCACAATGTCATTGAAGGACTGCGGCTGCGATCCCAAGGTCTCACGGCGCGAGGCGTAGAGCTCGGCAAGCTCGCGGACGCAGCGAAACCGCTCTTCGACAGTCTTGACGATGCGCAGAAGCACCGTTTCGCCGTGCTGCTCTTCCATGTGCTGAAACCCCATGGGCACGGCCACTGGGCAATGCACACGAAGCATTAATCGAGGCGCAGGCGCGAGCAGGAAATTTAAATTTCTGCCCGCGCCTGCCGTCCGCCACGCCGCGTCAACGACCGCAGATCATGACTGACAGGTTCCGCTGGCGTTGACGAATTTCGACTTGTCGAACGCATGCCATAACGAAGACCTTGTCGGCGAATATGCCGACGGAGGGCCTGATTGATCGGCATTGGCGTCGGCGAGTCTGCAAAGGGCGGATGATCGTCGGCGTTCGCACGCGAAAGTCTATTCGCTGAGGAGACGGCAGAGCGCCTCAAGCTGTTCGAGCGAGCGATATTTGATCCGTATTTCGCCCTTCTCGCCGTTCGGCCGCAGTTCGACGTTCAAGCCAAGCGCGTCGCTCAACGTCTTTTCGATCGCGCGCGTATCGGCGTCCTTGGCGACAGGCGCAGATTTTTTCGACGGCCGAATCTTCTTGCTTTGCTCTTGAGCCAGCCGTTCGACGTCACGAACGGTTAGTCCTTGTTCGACGATGCGCCGCGCCACCGCGGCTGGGTCGGCGACCGCGAGAAGCGCACGCGCGTGGCCGGCTGAAATCGCGCCTTCGCTGACAAGCTTTTTCGCCGCTTCCGGCAAATTCAAGAGACGTATCGTATTGGCGATGTGAGAGCGGCTCTTGCCGATGATTTTCGCGATGTCGCCATGCGCATAGCCAAACTCGGCGCCGAGCCGCTCATAGCCCTTCGCTTCCTCGATCGCATTGAGATCGGCGCGCTGCACATTTTCGATGATTGCGAGTTCCAGCGCTTCCTTGTCGTCGGCCTCATGGATGACAACCGGCACGTCGCAGAGGCCCGCCATCTGCGCCGCGCGCCAACGCCTTTCGCCGGCGATGATTTCATAAGCGTCGGCGACGCCGGCGATGACGCGCACGACGATCGGCTGGATGACGCCCTTTTCGCGGATCGATGCGGTCAGTTCGGCGAGATCTTCCTCGCCAAATGAGGTGCGCGGATTGCGCGGATTGGCGCGCAGGAATTCGATCGGCGCCTTGCGCGGACCGCGCGGCCGCTCTGCGGGCGCGGCGTCAGCGGCGGCGTCGCCGAGAAGCGCCGCCAGTCCGCGGCCGAGCCGGCGACGCGAGTCCTCCGCCATGTCGAGACTCTCCTCTTGGTTAGGCCGCACGCAGCCGCTTCTCGCGCTGGATCACTTCCGAGGCGAGCTTCAAATAGGCCTGGCTGCCGGCGCATTTGAGGTCATAGAGCAGCACCGGCTTGCCATGCGACGGCGCCTCGGAAACCCTGACGTTGCGCGGGATCATCGTGTCATAGACCTTCTCGCCCATGAATCGGCGCACGTCGGCGGCGACCTGATTGGCGAGATTGTTGCGCGGGTCGTACATCGTCAGAACGACGCCGTGGATCGACAACTTTTGATTGAGAGTCTGCTTGACCTGTTCGACGGTCGAAAGCAGCTGCGACAGGCCTTCGAGCGCAAAAAATTCGCACTGCAATGGCACAACGACGGCGTCGCTGCTAGCTAATGCATTGATTGTTAATAGATTTAGCGATGGCGGGCAGTCGATGAGAATATAGCTGTAGCGCCGCTCATCATCATGTTCCGCCGCCAATTCGGCAAAGGCGCGTTTCAACCTGTAGGCGCGATCCTTGTCATTGGCGATTTCGAGCTCGACCCCCAGCAGATCGAGCGTCGATGGCGCGATCGACAGGCGCGGCACCGCCGTGGCGATGATGGCGTCGGCGAGGCTCGATTCGCCGAGCAGCACGTCATAGGTCGAGATCGGCCGATGTTGGCGATCGATGCCGAGACCGGTCGAGGCGTTGCCCTGCGGGTCGAGGTCGATGACGAGAACGTCCTCGCCGACCGCCGCGAGCGCGGTGCCAAGATTGATGGCGGTGGTCGTCTTGCCCACGCCGCCCTTTTGATTGGCCAGCACAAGGATGCGCGGCGAAGACGAAGCGGTCACGATGGGGAAGCCTTGCGCTTGATCACGACGATGCGCGCGCCCTTGCGGGTGCGGCTTTCCGCCGACTCGCAAGTGAAACTACCGAGCGCTTCAACGGCGGTCAATTCGTCTCGCCATTCTTCCCCCTTTAAAAATACGCCAATCGCGCCTTCTTTTAGCGGGCGCTCCGCAAGGTGCACGAGGCGCGTCAGGGGCGCGAGCGCGCGGGCGCTGACGCCGTCGATTTGCCCTGCCAATGCGGGCAGAACGCTTTCAATTCGCTCGGCATGGATGATGGCTGGCACCGCTGTTTCACGTGAAACAGCGCGCAGGAAACTCGCCTTGCGCCGATCGCTTTCAATCAGGTGGACCTCGGCGCCCGGCGTTGCTTTCAACAGCAGCGCCGTCACCAGCCCCGGAAAGCCGGCGCCCGACCCGATATCCGCCCAGCGCGTGATGAGCGGCGCCGCCGCATGGACCTGCGCCGAATCGGCGAAATGCCGCAACCAAATGTCGTCGAGCGTCGCGGCGGATACGAGATTGATCTTCGCCTGCCAGCGCTTCAGCAGCGACGCGTAAGCGACGAGCTCAGCCTCGATACGTACGAGCTCCGGGAAGAGCCTGATCGACTCTTCCCGCCCGGCTTCTCCCGTCACGCCCGGCGCGCCCGCGCCGCCAGCAGCGTGAGCGCCGAAGGCGTCATGCCGTCGATGCGCTGCGCCTGGCCGATGGTGCGCGGCCGCAGATAGCTCAACTTGCCCTGCAATTCCGCCGAGAGGCCGGCGATCGCCGCATAGTCGAGTCCCTCGGGCAGCGCCAGGCGCTCGTCGCGTCGATACGCGTCAATATCGGCCTGCTGGCGGTCGAGATAGACCGCGTAGCGGGCCTCGGTCTCCAGCCGCACGGCCGTTTCGGCATCGATCCCGTCGAGTTCTGGCCAGATCGACGCGAGGCGATTGAGCGTAATGTCGGGGAATGACAGCAGCGCATAGGCGCTGCGGCGCAGACCGTCCTGATTGACCGGCAGACCCTGGCGCAGCGCCGCCGATGAGGTGAGTTCGCGCGTCTGCAGCAGGCTTCGCGCAGCGGCAAGACGGGCGGCGCGGTCCTGATAATGGGCCGCGCGGCGCGCGCCGACGCAGCCGATCTCGATCCCGCGTGGCGTCAGGCGTTCATCGGCGTTATCGGCGCGCAGCGACAGACGATATTCGGCCCGCGAGGTGAACATGCGATAGGGCTCGCTGACCCCGCGAGTGACCAGATCGTCGATCATCACGCCGAGATAGGCTTCGGCCCGATCGAAGACGATCGCATCCCTTCCCCCTGCGTGGCGCGCGGCATTGAGCCCGGCGAGCAGACCCTGCGCCGCCGCCTCCTCATAGCCGGTGGTGCCGTTGATCTGGCCGGCGAAGAAAAGCCCTCGAATCCGCTTGGTTTCGAGCGTCGCCGACAGTTCCCGCGGATCGACATAATCATATTCGATCGCATAGCCAGGCCGCAGAATGCGCGTCTCTTCCAGCCCCGGAATGGCTTTGATGAAGGCCCGCTGGGACGCTTCCGGCAGCGAGGTCGAAACGCCGTTCGGATAAACGGTGTCGTCCTCGAGCCCCTCAGGTTCGAGGAAAATCTGATGCGCGTCGCGGTCGGCGAAACGCGTGACCTTATCCTCGATCGAGGGACAATAGCGCGGGCCAGGCCCTGAGATCGCCCCGGTGCGCAAGGGCGAGCGATGCAGATCGTCGCGGATGATCTGGTGCGCTGCCGCCGTCGTGCGGGTGACGGCGCAGGCGATCTGGCGGTTTTCGATCGCCGTCGTCAGATAGGAGAAAGGCTCGGGCGTCGGATCGCCCCACTGCTCTTCCAGCGCCGCCCAGCGGATGGTGCGGCCGTCGAGTCGAGGCGGCGTGCCGGTCTTGAGCCGCGCCACGGCGAAGTTCGCCGCCCGCAAGCGCCGGCTCAGCGCGTTCGACGGCGCGTCGCCCATCCTGCCGGCGGGCGTCCGTTGGTCGCCGATATGGATCATGCCGCCGAGAAATGTGCCGGTGGCGACGACGACGGCCGAGGCCTGAATTTGCACGTCGGGCGTGACGACCCCGCGAATTTCGTCCCGCTCCACCAAAAGATCTTCGACGGAAGCTTCGACGATGGTCAGATGTCCGGTCTCAGCCAGCGCCGCCTGCATCGCCGCGCGATAAAGTTTTCGGTCGGCCTGGGCCCGCGGACCACGGACCGCCGGGCCCTTCGAGCGGTTGAGCACCCGGAACTGGATGCCGGCGGCGTCGGCGACGCGTCCCATCAGACCGTCGAGCGCATCGATCTCGCGAACGAGCTGGCCCTTCCCCAGTCCGCCGATCGCCGGATTGCAGGACATTTCGCCGATTTTGTCGCGATTCTGAGTGACGAGCGCGGTGCGCGCGCCAAGGCGCGCCGCCGCGGCCGCAGCCTCGCAGCCGGCGTGCCCGCCGCCGATCACAATCACGTCGAAATGCTTCATCGCTGAGCCTGTTTCACGTGAAACATATCATTTGCCAATACAGAAACGCGAGAAAACCGCATCGAGCACCTCCTCGACGTCGACCGCGCCGACAATCCGGCCGAGCGCGCGAGCGGCGCGGCGCAGCTCCTCGGCCTGAAGTTCGAGCGGCGCGTCACGGCTCATGACGGAATCGACGCTTTCCGCCGCCTGTTCAAGCGCCAAACGGTGCCTTTCCCTGACGATCAGCGCCTCGGACCCGTCGCCGAGACAGGCGCGGGCGCGCGCTTCGATCGCGGCGGCGAGGGTTTCAAGTCCCTCCCCGCTCGGCGCACAGATTCCGATCGCGCCCTCAGGCGCCGACCGCAAATCAATCTTGGTGGCGACGCGTAACGTCTCGATGTCGCTGCGCGGCGGCGCCTCGCCCGAATCCGACAGCCACAGCGCCAAATCGGCGGACTCGATCCGCGCCAAGGTTCGGTCGACGCCAATCCTTTCAATCTCGTCCGCCGCCTCGCGCAACCCCGCCGTGTCGATGAGCGTCACCGGCAGGCCGCCAATGTCGAGATGGGCTTCGATCATGTCGCGGGTGGTGCCTGGAATCGCCGAAACGATCGCTAGATCGCGCTGCGTCAGCGCATTGATCAGCGTCGATTTGCCGACATTGGGCCGGCCGAGAATCATGACGATGAAACCGTCGCGCATGCGCTCGGAGGCCGGGGCGAGGCGCAGCGCGGCGCGCATATCCTCGGCGAGCGGCGACAACAGCGCATCGAGCCGCGCTTGCGAAAAGGCGCCGACATCGCCTTCGTCGCTGAAATCGAGTTCGGCTTCGAGAAGCGCCAGCGCGTCGACAAGCGCCGCGCGCCAGGTTTCGACCTTTCGCCGCAAGGCGCCGCCCGCCACGCGCAGCGCCTGCCGGCGCTGCCCTTCAGTCTGCGCGTCGATCAGATCCGCGAGCGCTTCGGCTTGGGACAGATCGAGCTTGCCATTGGCGAAGCTGCGACGGGCGAATTCGCCGGGCTCCGCAGCCCTCAGGCCGGGAAGCCGCTGCAGTGCGGCAAGCGTCCCCTCGATGACCGCACGGCCGCCATGGAGCTGCAGCTCGGCGTAGTCTTCGCCCGTCGACGACGCCGGTCCACGAAAGAACAGCGCAATCCCGCGATCGAGCATGTCGCCACTCGCCGGATCGCGCAGGACCACAAATGTCGCCCGGCGCGGCTCGGGAAGCATGCCGGCGAGCGCCGTGAGCGCCGCCCCCGCCCCCGCCCCCGAAATCCGGATGACAGCGATCGCCGCCCGCCCCGCGCCGGTGCCGAGCGCGAAGATTGTGTCAGGCGAGGTCATGGAACGACGGCCGACGCGAAGCGCGGGGATTTCACGAGAGTTCTTGACGACATGCCCATGTTCAACAGCTCGAGGCCGATTATGTTGCAGCGCACAAATATTCGCTTGTCGCATAAGAAGGCAACGACGACGCGCCTGCACCGAACAACCCAACCGCGACAGAGATGCACCGCTGGCATTCCCAAGGCCAGTCCGCCACAAGGACATATGCGAATGCGAGCGATATGTCGCCGGCTCAACGCCATGGATGCCGAAGTCTTTCAGGCGCTGCGGCTCGAGGGCTTCAGACTTGAGCCCCACGCCTTTCGCTTCGCGCCGGAAGACGAAGCGCATCTTGCATTGGACGCTGTCGCCGACCGTCTTCAGCGCGACTTCGTCGTCGGCGTCTTCAGCGCCGAAGATTCGCAATTATTAGGCGTCGGCGGACTCGCATGGAATGACGGCGTCAAAACGCGCCACAAGGCGCTGCTCTACGGCATGTATGTAAAGGCGGCGCATCGCGGATCAGGCCTCGCCGACGACATCATGAAAAGACTGATCGAGGAAGCGAGAGAGAAGGTCGAAATCGTGACGCTCACCGTCGTCTCGTCGAATCTCCGCGCATTGCGTTTTTACGAACGGTGGGGGTTTCGCGCCTATGGCGTTGAAGAACGCTCAGCGAAAAATGGCCATGGCGATTATCTCGACGAAACGCTGATGGCGTTGCGCTTCAACGATTAGAACATGGGCGCCTGCAACGCTGGTCGGAACAAGCCGCCGATGCGTTTAGCGTCACGCATTCATCGAATCGAACAAGCCCAGATTGTTCTTCGTCTCGCACAGCTTGCCGAGCAGGAATTCAATCGCGCAGGCTGCGCTCCTGCGATCGGCGAACGCTAAAATGGCAGCTGCAGACTGACGCCGCCGCCATAATTGTTCGTGACCGAATTTCCATTCGACTGGTACACCACGCCCGCTTGATAAGGACCTGGCGAAGCGGGGCGCGGATTAAGGTTGGCTGTCGGCTGAATAGCAGGGCCCTGCGAGCGGTTTACGTGTTCGACCGCGCTCGACGACGGCAAGGGCAAGGCGTCCTGCTCCCCTTCCCCGAAACATACGGGATCGTCCTTCCATGTCCCTCGTGCGCACGGCGCCGGCTGCTTCTTCGCCTCTTCTTTCGAGTGGCCGCCCGACATTTTTGCGACCTTTTGCGCAGCTTTATGCGTCGGCTTGCGCTCCTGACTCGGCTCTTCCAATGCGCGCGCTGCAATGATCCCGGAGGAGAACAACAGAACGGCGGATAGAAGCCTTATCGAGCGACGATTCATCGGTTCTCTCGGGAACTATGAGCAGGCGACCCAACAGGCGCGCAGGTTTGCGGTCATTTTATGAAGGTTCCCAACCGCGCCGAACGGCCATTTCCTAAGTATTCATCGAATCGAAGAAGCCCTGATTGTTCTTGGTTTCGCGCAGCTTGCCGAGCAGGAATTCGATCGCGTCGACGGTGCCCATCGGATTGAGGATACGGCGCAGCACATACATTTTCTTCAAAATGTCGGTGGCGACGAGCAGCTCTTCCTTGCGGGTGCCGGAGCGGGTGATGTCGATCGCCGGGAAGACGCGCTTATCCGCGACCTTGCGGTCGAGAATGATCTCGCTGTTGCCGGTGCCCTTGAACTCTTCGAAAATCACTTCGTCCATGCGCGAGCCGGTGTCGATCAATGCCGTCGCAATGATGGTCAGCGAACCGCCCTCTTCGATATTGCGCGCGGCGCCAAAGAAGCGCTTCGGCCGCTGCAACGCATTGGCGTCGACGCCGCCGGTCAGCACCTTGCCGGATGACGGCACCACGGTGTTGTAGGCGCGCCCGAGTCTCGTAATCGAATCGAGCAGGATCACCACGTCGCGGCCGTGTTCGACGAGACGCTTCGCCTTTTCGATCACCATTTCGGCGACTTGCACATGGCGCACCGCCGGCTCGTCGAAGGTCGAGGACACGACTTCGCCGCGCACGCTGCGCTGCATGTCGGTCACTTCCTCCGGCCGCTCGTCGATCAGGAGAACGATGAGATAGCATTCCGGATGGTTCGTCGTGATCGACTGCGCGACATTTTGCAGAAGCACGGTCTTGCCGGTGCGCGGCGGCGCGACGACCAGCGCGCGCTGCCCTTTGCCGATCGGCGCGACGAGATCGATGACGCGGGACGAATAATCCTTCTTGGTCGGGTCTTCGATTTCGAGCTTGAGGCGTTCGTCAGGATAGAGCGGCGTCAGATTGTCGAAGGGCACCTTATGGCGCACCTTCTCCGGATCCTCGAAATTGATGCTGTTGACCTTCAAGAGCGCGAAATAGCGCTCGCCCTCCTTCGGGCTGCGGATCATGCCCTCGACCGTGTCGCCGGTGCGCAGGCCAAATTTTCGGATCTGCGAGGGCGAGACGTAAATGTCGTCGGGACCAGCGAGATAATTCGCGTCGGGCGAGCGCAGGAAGCCGAAGCCGTCCTGCAGCACTTCGACGACGCCTTCGCCGACGATTTCGACGTCGCGGCTGGCGAATTGTTTGAGGATCGCGAAGAGCAGCTCCTGCTTGCGCAGCAGGGAGGCGTTTTCGACTTCATGCTCTTCGGCGAAAGCGAGGAGTTCGGCGGCGGACTTGGCTTTCAAGTCCGAGAGTTTAATTTCCCGCATTCAGGATGGACCTTGGGTATTTGGGCGCAGGTGGAGAGAAGCCGGGGATAAGCGGAGGGGCGGGGGATGGGGTATTCCCGAGCGCCGGCGGAAAATCCGGCGATGCCGCTACAAGCAGACACGGGCCTCAGAGGGATAACGCTCCCTTAGACAATTTTGAGAACCGAATCAAGAGCGAGCACGGGTCCTGAAAAAAGGGCGGTCCGATCCAGGGCCGCGACACTTTCAGCCGTCTCCGCCAACACCTGCCCGGCTGGCCTCCGCAGGTTAGAACGGTTTGACGATCACCAGGATCACGATGCCGATCATCAGCAACGTCGGCAGCTCATTGACGATCCGATAGTAGCGCGGCGAGTGACTATTGGCGTCTTGCGCGAAACGGCGCATGAGCACGCCATCGTGAAGATGCGCCGCGGTAAGCAGCACGACAAGCGTCGCCTTGGCGTGAAACCACCCTGACGAGAGCGCCCCGGTTTCGACCGCGAGATAGAGTCCCGTGATCCAGGCGACGAGCATGGCCGGCGTCATGATGTAGCGATAAAGCCGCCGCTCCATGACTTTGAAGGTGTCGGAGAGCGCGCCTCCACCAACGCTCGCGTGATAGACGAAAAGCCGCGGTAGATAGAGAAGCCCGGCCATCCAGGAAATGATGGCGATGACATGCAGCGCCTTGATCCAGACATACATGATCAGCCTCCTGCCCGACGAACTCGGGCGACAAGTCGCTCGACGTTTTCGATTGGCGTTTGCTGCAATATGCCGTGACCGAGATTGAAAATATGCGGCCGGCCTTTGAACGCGCCGAGAATCGAATCCACTTCGCGATCGAGCGCATCGCCACCGGCGACAAGCGCCAGCGGATCGAGATTGCCTTGCAACACAATGTCAGCCGCCGTTTGCGCCACGGCCCAGGCGGGATCGAGCGCCGTATCGATCCCATAAGCGTCGGCGCCGATCGTTTGCGTCAGCATCGGCAGATGCGCGTCGGCGCCGCGCACGAAAGCGATGACCGGCGTTTGCGGATGACGCGCCTTGACTCCTGCAATGATTCGGCGAACCGGCTCAGCCGACCAACGCATAAATTCATCCGCCGGCAAAACGCCGGCCCAGCTGTCGAAGATTTGAACGACTTCGACTCCCGCTTCGATCTGGCGCGCGAGATAATCGATCGACGCTTCAACCACGCGCTCGATGAGCTCGGCGAAAGCGTCGGGAAAACGATAGGCGAACAGCCGCGCCGGCGCCTGATCGGGCGTGCCCTGCCCGGCGATCATATAGCTCGCGACGGTGAAGGGCGCGCCGCAAAAGCCGATGAAGGCGACATCGGCCGGCAAGGCCGACTTCACCAGTTCGATCGTCTCGAAGACCGGCGCAAGATGTTCGATATTGAACTTGCCCAACCGCTCCGCCTGTTGCGGCGTTTCGATCGGCTCGAGACGCGGACCTGCGCCGCTTTCGAATGAAACCCGGTGACCCATGGCGTCGGGCACGACGAGAATGTCGGAAAAGAGAATCGCCGCGTCGAAATGAAAGCGCCGGATCGGCTGCAGCGTCACTTCCGCCGCTTTCTTAGGCGAATAGCAGAAATCGAGAAAGCTCTTCGTCGTCGCCCGAACGTCGCGATATTCCGGAAGGTAGCGGCCGGCCTGGCGCATGAGCCACAACGGCGGAATCTTTCGCGCCTCTCCGCGCAGAACCGAAAGAAGCGCCTTCTCCTCCGCCATCGCCTTCGATCCGTTCTTATTGTTCGCTGGACTCGGCGTAGCGCGAAACCGCGTTAAAACAAAATTCATTTTAAAAGGAATTTGATTCTTCAGTTGGTCTGGGGCGACACGAAGGTTAATTTTCATTAACTAATCACCCACAGCGTATCCTGGAACGGCGAGCGTCGTCGAAAAGCGCGGGAAAATTCCGGACACCGAATGGAATCATCGATATATCGAAAATTCTCGAGGCCACTATCTGTGGATCGCCTGTGAATCCCTTCTGCGCCCGCTTTATATGGATTTCCGTCGACAGGTTTTTGCCTGTTGAGCGCTTGGCCGACCTATTCCCGCTGATCGAAGTGACGGCGTTTTCGGCGGCGGTTTATCCCCGTTCTTTGGCTTGTGCGGGAGGGCTGTGGATGTGAGCGAGCGTTCAACCTCGCCGTTCTGGCGCGAATCGGCGCCGCTAATTCTCGCCTCGAAAAGCACTGGTCGACGGCAGGCGCTTTTGCATTCGGGCGTTCCTTTCGAATCGATCCCGGCCGACGTCGACGAACGGGCGATTGAGTCGCGGCTTAAGGGAGCCGACGCCGACACGATCGCTTCGACGCTCGCGCGGGCCAAGGCGCTGGCGATTTCCGTTAAGGGTCGCCTGGTGCTGGGCGCGGATCAGGTGGCGAGCTGCGAAGGCAGGATTTTCGGCAAGCCGGCGGATATGCGAGAAGCCGAGGCGCTGCTACGCTTTCTGTCGGGCCGGCGACATCGTCTGCATTCGGCGATTGCGCTCGCGCGCGACGACGCGGTCATTTTTGAGACCGTCGTGATCGCTGATCTCACCATGCGCGGGTTAACCGACGCATTTATCGCCGCCTATCTCGCGGCGGTCGGGGAGACCGCCCTGACCTCCGCGGGCGCCTATCAGATCGAAGGCGTGGGCGCGCAGCTCTTCTCGAAAGTCGAAGGCGATTATTGGACCATCATGGGTCTTCCGCTGCTCGCGCTGCTTGAAGCGCTCCGCCGCGAAGGAGCGCTACTCTCGTGAGCGAACGGAAGATGCTGCGCGTCGGACTAACCGGTTCGATCGGCATGGGTAAGTCGACCACCGCCGACATGTTTCGCGCCGAAGGTATAGAAGTGCTCGATTCGGATCGGCTTGTGCATGAGCTCTATAAGGGACCGGCGGCGGCTGAAATCGAGAAGGCCTTTCCCGGCGTCGTCGTCGACGGCGCCGTCGATCGTCAACGTCTCGCCGCCCGCGTGCTCAATGACGCGGCGGCGCTTAAACGCCTCGAAGACATCGTGCATCCGATGGTCTGGGCGGCGCGCGACGCTCTCGTCGAAGAACGCCACAACAAAGGCGACAGCATCGTCGTCTTCGATATTCCGCTGCTGTTCGAAACCGGCGCCGAAAAGGATTTCGACGCCATCGTCGTCGTCACCGCGCCAGAAGATGTGCAAAAGACCCGCGTGCTGGCGCGCGAGGGCATGACGGCGGAGAAATTAGCGTCCATTCTGGCAAAGCAGACGCCTGATGTCGAAAAGCGCGCCCGCGCCGATTTCGTGGTCCATACCGACAAGGGCCTGGACGCGGCCCGCGAAGAGGTTCGAAAAATATTGAAAGCACTTAAGGCGCGTTTAGAAACATGATACGGCGTTTGCCGAACAGCACGGATGTCATTCCCGACGCTCGCAAAGCGAGCGATCTGGAATCCAGAGCAGCGACAGTCTTCATGGATATTGCTCTGGATTCCCGGTCAGGCCTTCGGCCTGCTGGGAATGACACGGCCTGAGCAATGGATCAGCCGAAGTTGGCCTGGCATGCGCGAGATCGTTCTCGATACTGAAACCACTGGGCTCGATCCGTCGAGCGGCCATCGGGTCGTCGAGATCGGCGCCGTCGAAATCTCCAATCTCATCCCGACCGGCCGCTACTTTCATTGTTATCTCAATCCAGAGCGCGACATGCCGGAAGACGCCTTCCGCGTGCATGGGCTCTCTTACGAATTTTTGGCGAAGCACAAAGTCTTCAAGGAGATCGTCGCGGAATTCCTCGACTTCATCGAGGATGTTCCGCTCGTCATTCACAACGCTGAATTCGACACGCGCTTCCTCAACGCCGAATTCGCGCTGATCGATTTACCGCCGCTAAGCGCCGCGCGCATCATCGATACGTTGGCGATGGCGCGTCGCCGCCATCCCGGCGGCCCCAATTCTCTCGACGCTTTGTGCCAACGCTATGCGATCGATCTCTCGCGGCGCGACAAGCATGGCGCGCTGCTCGACGCCAATCTTCTCGCCGAGGTCTATGCGGAACTCTGCGGCGGGCGGCAGGCGGCGCTGTCGCTTCAGACCGTGCACGCCGTGCGCATCGCCGCGTCGGATGACCTCTTGCGCAATCGGCCCCACTCTCTCGCGCCGCGATTGAGCGGCGAGGAAGAAAAGGCCCACCGCGCCTTTGTCGCGACGATCAAATCGCCGATCTGGGATCGATATCTCGAAAGCGACGAATCGGCGTCTGCGCCCGTCTCCGGCTAATTCGCCGAAGCCGTCGCCTGGCCTGAGGCTTCGGCGGCCTTTTGCTGATAGAGCGCAACGAAGTCGATCGGGTCGATGTAGAGCGGCGGATAGCCGCCCTTGCTGGTGGCGTCGGCCACGATCTGGCGCACGAAAGGAAACAGCATGCGCGGACATTCGATCATCACGATCGGATGCACCTGTTCTTCCGGAATGTTCAGCAGGCGAAACACGCCGCTATATTCGAGGTCGAGCTTAAAGAGCAGACTCTCGCCCTCGCCGGCCTTGCAGTCGAGCGTCAGGCTCACTTCGAAATCGGTCGGCGCCAGCTGCTTGGCGTTGACATTGACCTGGATCGCGATGTTCGGCGCATTTTCCTGCGGTCCAAGCGAGCGGGGCGCATTGGGATTTTCGAAGGAAAAATCCTTCATATATTGAGCGAGCGAATTGAGGGCCGGAGCGCCGCCCGGCGCTCCTTGCGCGCCGTTGCCATTCGTATCGGTCATTTAAGGGCCTCCAGCAGAGCCGTTGCAACGAGAATTCGCGCCCGCCTAACACGTCTATTAGATGCGAACAAGGCGCGACGTTCTCAGCTCTCTTTCGCGACGCTGCGCCGAGGCCGGCGCGTTTCCCGCCGCCATTCGCGAGGGTCGAGGTCGATCAGGCGGGGGTCGGCCGTCTTGGCGCGAGACCGCCACCGCCGCGCCAGATTTTGCCGCACCGACGGCGATTTGAGCGCCAGACCGACGAAATCGGAGGCGAAACCAGGCAGAATGAGAAGGATCGAGGCGAGCGCCTGCAGCGCGCCGTCAAGCATTGCGCCGTCGGCGGCCGTGACGCTTTCGCCGCGCGCCCTGGCGGCGACTCTCTCACGAAAGAAGTCGAGGAGGCGCTTAACGTCAGCAAGGCCCAGAAGCGACGCGCCGATGGCGAGCACGATCGCCGCGAGAAGCCCGACGGCCCGCACGACCAGCGCGAAAGCGAGAATTTCCAGCACGATCCAGGCCGCAACGGCTGCACCGACAAGCTTCGAATTCACCAATTTTTCCGTTTCTCCGCCGCTTCGGGCGCGGCAATCCGCGCGCCCCTTGATTCGTGACATGTCTGGCGCGACATGATAGCCGAGCACGGAATTCTTCGGGAGTTGCTAATGCCGGCATCCGGCGACCTGTTCGATCCGACCCTCATCGTCTTCGCGGCGCTCGCGGTTTTCGTCATCTGGAAGCTGCGTTCGGTGCTCGGCATGCGGGTCGATCGCGATACGCCGCCGCCGTCGCGTTTCGCGCCGCGTCGGCCCGCTCCCGCCACGGTCGCGCCTGCGCCGAGCGCCACGCCCGTCGCTGAAGCGCCGGCGCGCCCCAGCGGGACCGAGCGCTGGGACGGCGTCGCCGAAAAGGGCGTCGCTTCCGCCTGGAGCGGGCTTGACGCCGTCGCGGCCTCCGATCCGAGTTTCGACGGCAAGACTTTCCTGAGCGGCGCGCGCCGCGCCTATGAGTTGATAATTACCGCCTTTGCCAAGGGAGAGCGGGAGACGTTGAAACCGCTCCTGTCGCAGGACGTTTTTGACGGCTTCTCGGCGGAGATCGCGCGGCGCGAGCAGCTGGGCGAGACCATGGAGACCGCCGTCATCGCGATCGATTCGGCGACGGTCGATGCCGCCCGCGCCATCGCCGGCCGCAACGAAGTGACGGTGCGCTTCGTCGCCCGGCTGATGAGCGTGCGCCGCGATCGCGACGGCGAAACCATTGACGGGGGTCAGACCCGCAAGGTCGTCGAGCGCTGGACCTTCGCGCGCGATCCAAAGGCAAGCGATCCCAACTGGAAGCTCGTCGCGACCCAAGCCGAAGACTGAGCATGTCGCGGAAAAATGCGTCGCAGTTTTCCGCTTCCGATCTC
Organism: Methylocystis sp.; assembly: GCF_050246715.1. Classification (NCBI taxonomy): domain Bacteria; kingdom Pseudomonadati; phylum Pseudomonadota; class Alphaproteobacteria; order Hyphomicrobiales; family Methylocystaceae; genus Methylocystis; species Methylocystis sp. Next base: position 221,350 of record NZ_JBFWVN010000001.1, on the reverse strand, counting down.
GTTCAAAAAATCGACTTTGAAGAGATTGACGGCTTTTCCGCCGACGATTTCGCCGCGGCGTTCGCCGCTTTCCGCCGCTCGGCGACAATCATCGCCGCCGATGCGAAGGAACAGCGCAGCGCCGTTCCGCCGCCTCAATCGCTGATCCCTGTCGCGCAGCGCGCCCTCGAGGGCGTCGATGATCCTGCCCAATTCTTTCGCCGTTGGTTCCGGCCTCACCGCATCCGGGCCAAGGGCTTCGTCACCGCCTATTATGAGGTCGAGGTTGAAGCGAGACTGTCGCCGGCGCCCGGCTTCGTTACGCCGGTCCTGTCGCGTCCGCTCGATCTCGTCACGCTCAATGAGGCGCCGCTCTCGCTTCCTTCCGGCGAGAGTCTGACGAGCGCGCGGCGTCAGGCCGATGGCGCGCTTGTGCCTTATCCTGACCGGCGCGCGATCGAAGAAGAAGGCGCGGCCCCAAGCGCCCATCCCCTCGCCTATGTTCGCGATCCGGTCGAATTGTTCCTCATTCAGGTGCAGGGATCGGCGCGGTTGCGGCTGCCGGACGGCGGCGTGATGGCGCTAACCTATGCTGGGCGCAACGGCTGGCCTTATACGTCGGTAGGCCGGTTGATGATCGAGCAGGGTTTGGTCAAGCCGGCCGACATGTCGCTCGATCTGACGAAGGAGACGCTGAGAAAGCTTGGCGCCGGGCCCGGCGAAGCGGGCCGCCGGATGATGCAGGAAAATCGGTCCTACGTTTTCTTCGAGATCGACAGGTCCGAGGCGCGCGGAATCGGGCCGATCGGCGGCCAGGGCGCGCCGCTGACGCCGTTTCGGTCGATCGCCGTCGACCGCTCGATCTGGTGCTACGGCCTGCCATTCTGGGTCGCCGCGCGCATTCCTTGGCAGGGTGAGGCCGAAACGGAATTTCGCCGCCTGATGATCGCGCAGGACACCGGATCCGCCATAATAGGACCTGCACGGGCCGATTTATTCTTCGGCGCGGGCGAAGCGGCGGGCCGGCGCGCCGGCGACATTCGGCACCCAGCCGAGTTGATCGCGCTGCTGCCGAAGGATGTTGGGGACGGTCCGTGAGCGAGGAAAATTCTCGCCGATATGCCCGCCGGCTGTCGCAGGCCGAGGCCGAGCTGTGGATGACGGTGACCGCGGACGTCCGTCCGTCCCGCGCCCGTCCCAAGAAGCCGTCGCCAGCTGCGCCAGCCGTCGATGCGGGCGCGCCGCCGCCGACCGCCGCCATCGCTCACGACCGTCCGGCAACGCCAAAGCCGGCGCCGCGGCCGATCGACATTGATCCCCGCACCTTCTCAAAGATCAAGCGCGGGCGACTCGAGGTCGACGCCAAGCTTGATCTTCACGGCATGCGGCAGGCCGAGGCGCAGCGCTCCTTGACGGCGTTCCTGCGCCGATGTCAGGCGAATGGCGCCCGCGTCGCGATCGTGGTGACCGGCAAGGGCCTGACCCGCGACGAGGGTGGCGTGCTGCGCCGCGTGGTGCCGATGTGGCTCGAAGCGCCCAATCTGCGCGACGTGGTGGTGGGCTTTGGCGAAGCCGCCCGCCACCACGGCGGCGAAGGCGCGCTCTATGTGCGCATCCGGCGGGCCGACCGGGCGCGATAGGCGGCAATCCTTACGGACCGGCGGCCGCTTTCCCCGAGGCGTCGCCCGAGGGCAGCGCGACGGGTTCGGCGGGGCGGGTCAGGAATGCGGCCGGAATATTGGGCTTGCCTTCTTCGGTCAGATGTTGGGCTGAGTCCGGCGGCGGCTTCCATTCGAAGGCGTCGAGCCTTCCGGTGACCGGCGACATCGGCAGCCAGTGCTTCGAAACGACGCCGTCGGCGATCCAGACTGGGTCGCGCGGCGCGCGCGAGCCGCGCGCGAGCCATTCGCGCACCGGACCCGATGGCCCATGCGCCCCGTCCTCGATTTCCGCCATCAGCAGGCAGGTGTGGGCGGTCGGATGCCGGCCGCTGGCGATGAGCGGGGCGAGCGCCTCGCGGGCCTTGCCGAAATTGCGGTTCGACAGCGCGACCTCGGCGACAAGATGCCGGCTCTCCGGCGCTTGGGGCGCGGCGCGCGCCAGCTTCTCGACCCGCGCCAGCTTCGCGGCGTTCGATTCGCCCGAGAGCGCTTCGAGATAGGCGGCGCCAAGATCGGGATGAGGCTTTGTCGCCCAGACGGTTTCGATCAGTTTCAGCGCCTGCTTGCTGTCGCCGTGGCGGACGAGCACGCGCGCAGCGGCGACGGCGGCGGGAGCGAATCCAGGCCGGCGCTTCAACGCCTGGCGTGCGAGATGCAGCGCGTCATGCGGATGATCGCGCTCCTTCTCCATCGCCATCGCAGTTTCGATGACGGCGCGAAGGTTCTGGGCCGTCTGCGCGTCGAGCGCCTTGGCGGTAAGACTCGCTTCGATCGCCTCGCGCGCCTTCTGCCAGTCGCCCTGCCCGGCGAGATGTTCGAGCATGGCGGCGCCTGCCCAGGGAACCGGCGCGATGGCGTGCGCCTCCTTGGCGAAATGATGCGCCGCGTCGACGTCCTCGCGCCGGCGCGCCTCGATATGCAGTCCGCGCAGGCCGAGAAGCTTGGTTTCCGGCTTCAGCGTCATCTTATGAAAGGTCTCTTCGGCGAGCCTGCGGTCGCCGGCGAGCTGCGCCGCCTGGGCCTTCAGAAATTGCGTCAGCGGCTCATTTGGCAGCAGCCGTTCGGCGATATACGCCGCCTTGCGGGCGCGGGTGGCGTCACCGGTCCCGACCGCGATCAGACCCTGCGACAGCGCGTCGAACCCCTTGTCGCGGCGTTTCAAGCGCGAGCCGCCGGTCCAGCGGCCGGGCATGCGCAACACCGCCATGACGATCGCCCAGATCACGATCGTCGCGGCGAGGATCAGCAGCAGTCCCCCGACCGCCACCGGTATCGACGCCTCGAACTGATAGCCGGCGAAATCCAGCGTCAGCGAGCCCGGCTGTTCGATCAGCAGTTCGAGGCCATAAGCGACCGCCGCAAGCGCAATGATGAAAAAGAGGAGAAACAGCATGGCGATTGATCCCGCTCATTCCTTCGTTGCGACCAGCGCGGCGATCGCGCCATGCAAAAGTCCTTCAGCCGCCTGTCCCGCTTCGATGCGCGCCCGCAGCGCAGCGCCGAAGTCCTTGGCCTCGTTCTGCGCCGTTTCAGGAAGCGTCGCAAAAATCGCGGCGGCCTGACCAAGGTCGCCATGGGCCAGCGCGGCGTCGATGTGGGCGACTTTCTCTTCGACCGACCGAGCCTCGCCAGCCGGCGCGCCGGACGGACGAATGCGCACGAGCTTGCTCGCGCCTTTCATCAAATGCTGTGCGAGATCGCCGGAATCGTCGCCTTCGAGCGCGTGAATGCGTTTGGCGGCGGGCGCGAAGTCGGTTTTTAACTGCGCCGCGGTCGGCGCGCCTTTTTCGGCGAAGGGCGAAAGCGCCGCCAGAGCGGTGGGATCGGCGCCGAGCCGCGTCAGCGCCTTGGTCTCCACGACATAGGGTCGGCCCGCTTCGAGTTCGCGCTGAAGCGCATAGGCGACGACGACCAGCGCGGCAGGTCCTTCGGACGTCTTGGCCGCCGCAGCTTCCGGCGCCGCTCGCGTTTCGCCCTTGGGCGATTCAAGCCGCCCGCGCAGCGCTTTCATTTCTTCGCCGAGCTCGTCGATGCGCCCTTCGAGCGCGGCCAGTTGATCGCTGGGGGTGAGCGCGGCTCCAGGGCCGCTTCCGGCGGCTTCGGTCGCAGGATGCGCTTTCGCCGCCGCATCTGCCGCCGCCTGAGCCGCATTGGCGGACGCCCCGGCAGCTTCAGCGGCGCGCAGCGCCCGTTGCGCCACTTCTTCGGCTGCCTCGAGCCGAACCTGCAACGCCGCAACAGCCGCCTTCTGCGCTTCGATGGCTGCGTTCTGCGCTTCGCCGGCGGCGTTCGCCACTGGCTCTGGGCGCTGGTCGTTCAACGTCGGTTCAGCCGTTGTTTCAGCGGGCTTCGCCGGCGTCGTTTCGGCGGATTCAGTCGGCGTGGCGGGCGGTGGCGCGGGTGCAACCTCGGGCGCCGCCGGGGTCGTCGCCGCCGGTTCGGACGCCGTTTCGGCGGGTTGCGCCGGCGCCGATTGGGTGGGCTCAGGCGGCGGAGCCTCGGGCGCCGCCGCGGTCGCTTGCGCCGGTTCTTTCTCTTGCGCCGGCTCCTTCTCGCTAAGCAGCGCGCTGACCCGGTTCTTCAGTTCGTCGAAGACGACAATCCCTTGATCGACATAAGGCTCCGCATAATCGGCGACGGCCTTCAAACGCTCGTCCTTGTCTTTGAAGGCGATCGCGGCGTAAAGCGCGGCGCCTGCGAGGAGGGCGAGAACCAGCAGCGTTGACACCAGCGAGCCGAAAAATGAGCGGCGCTTGCGTTTGACAGGGGCCGGCGGCGGTTCGGGCGGGGGCTCCGCCGTCTCGGGCGGCGCTTCAGAGAGGTCGATGCGGTTCGGTTCTTCGTCGTCCGGCGAGACCATTGGCTAATCCTTACGCTACCGACCTCTTATAGTTGATGCATTCGGCGCCCGCAAAACGGGCGGACATTTCAGCTCGCCGCCTCAACAAGCTGCAATGTGCGGCGGGCGATGTCGAGATGCAGACGCTCGACCATTTTTCCGTCGATCTGCACCACGCCCTTGTCGGCGTTTTCCGGCTCGTCGAACATCGCGATGATCCGGCGCGCGAAATCGACCTCCTCGTCGCTCGGCGCGAAAATCTTGTTCACCGGACCGATCTGGCTCGGGTGAATGAGCATTTTTCCGTCGAAGCCGAAATCGCGGCCCTGCTCCGCCTCGCGCCGCAGACCGTCGAGGTCGTTGAAGTCGTTGTAGATGCCGTCGATGATCTCGATGTTATGGACCCGCGCCGCCAGCACGCCGGCCGAAAGCCAGGAGAGCAGCGCCTGGCGTCCCGGCGTCAGGCGCGCGCGCGTCGATTTGGCGATGTCATTGGGGCCAAGGATCAGAACTTCAAGTCGCGAGGCAGGATCGTCGGCGGCGCTCGCGATTTTTTCGATGTCGAGCACCGCGCGCGGGGTTTCGATCATCGCCCAAAGACGCGTCTCTCGCGGCGCGCCCGCGGCGACAAGGTCCGCGGCCGCCTTAAGAATCTCGTCGCGCGAATTGACTTTGGGAACAACGATGGCGTCCGGCCCGAGCGGCGCGATAGCGGCCATGTCGGGCCTGTACCACTCCGAGCCGCGGGCGTTGACCCGCACGACAAGCTGGCGGGCGCCGTAGCCGCCCTGCGCCACCGCCGCCGCAACCTGGTCGCGGGCCGTCGCCTTGGCGGATTCCGCAACCCCGTCTTCGAGTTCGAACATCAGGACGTCAGCGGCGAGCGTCTTGCCTTTCTCCAGCGCTCGGGCGTTCGAGCCCGGCATGGCCAGCACGCTGCGCTTCAATCGCGAAATCATTCAAAACTCCAATGGCGAGACAATTTGGCTCTCTTGACCCCGCCGCGTGATCTACACAATAACCGCGGGGTCCGCCATCCGCCCCAGGCAATGCGCAGGAAGGAACGTTAAATGGCCGATCACGAGCCGTCGTCGGGCGCGACCGGTCTTCCGGAAGCTCTCTTAGAGGGCTACGAATCCTTCATCAGCGGGCGTTTCCTCGCCGAACACGACAGATTCGAAGAATTGTCGGTCAAAGGCCAGACGCCCAAAACGATGATCATCAGCTGCTGCGACTCGCGCGTCGCGCCCGAGGCGATTTTCAACGCCGGCCCGGGCGAGCTTTTCGTGCTGCGAAACGTTGCGGCGCTGGCGCCGCCTTACGAGCCCGACGATCAGCATCACGGCTCTTCCGCGGCGCTCGAATACGCGGTCATGGCCTTGAAAGTTTCCGATATCGTCGTGCTCGGCCACGGCCAGTGCGGCGGCGTCAGGGCCTATGCCGAAATCGCCGCCGATCCCGACGCGCCGCGACTGAGCCACAGCGACTTCATCGGCAACTGGATCAAAATGCTGGGCCCGGCGGCCGATCGCCTTGGCGTCGCGCCCAATCCCAAAGACAGTCTCTATGTCGAGCGACTGGAATTCGAGGCCGTGAAGCAGACGCTGCGCAATCTGCGCTCCTTTCCGATGGTCCAGGTGCTCGAACATCACCGGCACCTGCGGCTGCACGGCGCGCTGTTCCGAATCATGGACGGCCGCCTGTTCCTGCTTGACGAATCGACCGGCGCGTTCGAACCGGTCTGCGAAAAGGCCTATGCGGCCGCTTTCGCCGAGGCGCGCTTTTGACGGCGGACGCATCGGACACGCGCCGCGTTCCCTTGATCGCCGGTCTTCATGAACTCGCCGACGGTTATGACGCGATCCTTTGCGACGGCTGGGGCGTGCTGATCGACGGAAGGCGGCATTTCCCCCAAGCCGCCGATGCGCTCAGGCGCTTTCGCGCCAGGGGCGGAACGATTGTGCTGATCACCAACGCCTCGCGCCCAGACGACGAGGTGCGCCGCCAGCTCCTGGGCCTCGGCGTTCCGCAGGATTGTTTCGACGATCTTGTGTCGGCGGGGGAGCTGGCGCTGCGTGAAATCGTCGCGCGCGTCGGGCAGGCGGTCTACCACCTTGGACCGGCGCGCGACGACGGGCTGTTCCGCGAGGCGGCGCGCCGGCTTGGCGCGCCGGTGATGCGCGTCGGGCCGGACGCCGCCGATTACGTCGTCTGCACCGGCCTGTTGAACGAGCATAATGAAACGCCTTCGGATTACGACGACCTGTTGGCGAGGCTGAAGGCGCGCGACCTGACGATGCTGTGCGCCAATCCCGACATCGTCGTCGCGATCGGCAATGATCTCGTCTATTGCGCCGGCGCCCTGGCGGAGCGCTATGCGGCGATCGGCGGCCGAGTCCTGACCTTCGGCAAGCCCCATGCGCCGATCTACGCCGCCGCCTGCGAGCGGCTGAAAAATCTGCGCGGAGCGATCGACAAATCGCGGATTTTGGCGATCGGCGACGGCGCCTTCACCGATCTGGCCGGCGCCGGCCGCGCCGGGCTCGATTTCCTCTTCGTCATGCATGGCGTGCATCGCGAGGAGCTGCATCGGGAAGGCGGCGCGCTCGACGACGCGGCGCTCGAATCGCTCTTCGCGCGCGCCGGCGCACGTCCCAAGGCTTTGGCTCGCGAGCTTTTCTGGTAAAAGGGGCTGCGCGGGCCTCGTTCCTGAGGTCACGATCAGCGACGCAACTTCCGGTGCCTTCATGTCGACGCCGTTCAAAATCTATTATTTCGAAGATCTGAGCGTCGGCATGCGCGAGACGCTGATGAAGGCGGTGATGGACGACGACGTGATCGCCTTCGCCGATCTTTCCGGCGACCGCAATCCGATCCATCTCTCCGATCACTTCGCCTCGAAGACGCGGTTCGGCGAGCGCATCGTTCACGGCCTCTATACGGCGTCTCTGATCTCGACGGTCATCGGCATGTATTTGCCCGGCCCCGGCGCCGTGTATCTGTCGCAGACCTTGAATTTCCGCGCCCCGGTGAAGATCGGCGACGTCATCACCGTCATCGTCGAGGTCGTCGAGCTGATCGAAAAAGGCCGGCGCGCCAAGCTCAACTGCGAATGTCTCGTCGACGGCAAGGTCGTGCTCGACGGCGAGGCCTTCGTCATGGTGCCGAGCCGCGAACAGGTCGTCCGCGCTGCGGCGCCAGCGCCCATGGAGGAGAAACCGGCCTCGGCTTGAATATCCGGCCCGCGCCTTGTCCGCATCCTTCATCGTCGCGCGCGACCCCCAGGCGCCGCCGCCTGGACTAGAGGGCGCCGTCGCGGCGATCGGCAATTTCGATGGGCTGCACAGGGGCCACCGCGGCGTCATCGCCCGCGCCCAGGCGCTCGCCGCCCGACTTTCGCGTCCCTGCATTCTCCTCACCTTCGAGCCTCATCCGGCGGATGTCTTCGCCGGCGAGACGGTGATTTTCCGGCTCACGCCGCCCGACGCCAAAGCGGCGCAGGCGGCCCGCCTCGGTCTCGACGGCATGATCGTGCTCACCTTCGACAAGGATTTCTCGCAAAGCCCGGCGCGAATCTTCACCGAGAAAATCCTGCACGAGCGCCTGCGGCTTTCGGCCGTGGTCGCCGGTTATGACTTCCGCTTCGGCGCAGGCCGCGAAGGCGGACGGGAATTTTTGCGCGCGGAAGGCGAAAGGCTTGGGATGATTGTCGAAATCGTCGACCGCATCACTCAGGACGAAGAGGGAAGCCTCGACGCCGTCTCCTCGACGGCGACGCGCGAAGCGCTCGAACGCGGCGACGCGGCGCTGGCCCGCCGCCTTCTCGGCCACCCCTATTTCATTCGCGGCGTCGTGCGCCACGGCGACAAGCGCGGGCGCGAATTGGGCTTTCCCACCGCCAATATCGCGCTCGATCCGGCCAATCGGCTCAAACACGGCATCTATGCCGTAACCATCGAAGTTGACGGGAAGCTCCATCGGGGCGTCGCGAGCTTCGGCCGGCGGCCGACTTTCGACAATGGCGCGCCGCTGCTCGAAGTCTTCATCTTCGATTTCGACGGCGATCTCTACGGCAAGGATGTTGAAGTCGCCTTTTATGACTACATAAGGGGCGAGGCGAAATTCGATAGCGTCGAGGCGCTCGTCGAAAGAATGCGCGTCGACGTCGAAGAAGCGCGAAAATTATTGGCCGAGAGCGGCGCGGCGGGGCCGCGCTCTTGATCGATCGCCATATTTGCGCGCGATCTAGCTTGCAGACATCATCCCTGACAGGAGGGAAGCGTCATGGACGAAGAACCCAAGGGACGGGTCGAAATCATTTTGCCGGGCGAGGAGACCGACGCCTCGCGAATCTGGGTCGCGACCGGGCGCGCCGGCCGGGTCAAGGTCGTCAAGCTATCGCCTTGGCAGAGCCTGATCGTCACCGCGGCGCTGCTGCTGTTTCTGTTTATCGGCTTCACGCTGCTGTCCGGGGCGTTTCTGGTGTTGCTCGTCCTCGCCGTCGTGGCGGGCGGCTTCGCCTATCTCGCCGGGCTCTTGGGGCTGAAACGGCTGCGCTAGCCGGCCTCTTTTCTAGCCGAGTTTGCGCTGCTATTGAGGATCGGATGCCTTTCCTGATCGCCATTCGAATTACCGTCCCGGGCCGCGCTCGGAGCTAGACGCTCGCGCAGGTCCGGGTGCGGCGCGATTGGCGCTCTTCCTAGAAATCCTCTAATCAGCGCGGACCCGCCGGCTCCCCGCCGCGCGTCGCCCGATCCCGGTTTTCACGACGATGAACGACGACAGCCCCAAGGGGCCGGACTATTCGAAAAGCCTCTATCTGCCGGTCACGGATTTTCCGATGCGCGCCGGCCTGCCGCAGCGCGAGCCGGAACTGCTAAAGCGTTGGGAAACCATTGGTTTAGAGCGGAAAATGCGCGAAGCTGGCGCGGGCCGTCCGAAATTCACGCTGCATGACGGGCCGCCCTACGCCAATGGCAATATTCATATCGGCCATGCGCTGAATAAAATCCTCAAGGATCTGGTGACGCGCAGCCAGCGCATGATGGGCAAGGACTGTGTCTATGTGCCGGGCTGGGACTGCCACGGCCTGCCGATCGAATGGAAGATCGAAGAAGAGAATTATCGGGCCAAGGGCAAGCAGAAGCCGGATTTCGCCCATCCCGAGGCGATGATCGCCTTCCGCCGCGAATGCCGCGCCTATGCCGAACATTGGCTTAAGGTGCAGCGCGAGGAGTTCAAGCGCTTAGGGGTAGCCGGCGAATGGGATCATCCCTATTCGACCATGGCCTATCCGGCGGAAGCGACGATCGCCCGCGAGATCATGAAATTCGCGGCGAACGGCCTGCTCTATCGCGGCTCGAAGCCGGTGATGTGGAGCGTCGTCGAAAAGACCGCGCTCGCCGAGGCTGAAGTCGAATATGAGGACTACACCAGCGACCAGGTTTGGGTGGCGTTTCCGATCCCGCGCGGCGCAGAGGGCGAATTGAGCGAAGCGCGCGTCCTCATCTGGACGACGACTCCCTGGACGCTGCCCGGCAATCGCGCGATCTCCTTCTCGTCGAAGATTGATTACGGACTCTATCGCGTCACCCATGCGCCCGACGGCAATTGGGCGCTGCCCGGCGCGACTTTCGTTTTAGCCGACAAGCTCGCGAGCGATGTGTTCAAGGCGGCGAAAGTTGACGGCTATGAGCGGCTGCGCGATGTGCCAGCCGCGACGCTTAGCGAGTTGATCTGCGCTCATCCGTTGGCGCATCTCGGCTATGATTTCGACGTGCCGCTCTTTGATGGCGAGCACGTCACTGACGACACCGGCAGTGGCTTTGTGCATACCGCGCCGGGCCACGGCCGCGAGGACTTTGACATCTGGATGGCGAGTGCGCCCTTGCTGCATGATCGCGGCATCGATGCGCGCATTCCCTATACGGTCGACGAGGACGGCTTCTACACCAAGGACGCGCCGGGCTTTGAAGGAAAGCGCGTCATCACCGACAAGGGCGACAAGGGCGACGCCAATGAGGCGGTGATCGCCGCGCTCGTTCAAGCCGGCAATCTCGTCGCGCGCGGAAAGCTCAAACACCAATATCCGCATTCATGGCGCTCGAAGAAGCCGGTGATTTTCCGCAACACGCCGCAATGGTTCATCGCGATGGATAAACCCATCTCGATGGAGAACGCGTTCTCTCAGTCGAACCCTCATCCTGAGGAGGCGTCTTCGATCTCGGGCTTGCCCGAGAACGAAGGCGCCGTCTCGAAGGACGAGGGTTCGGCGGCGGCATCCTTCGAGACGCGTGCTTCGCACGCTCCTCAGGATGAGGCTCGTGGAAACGCGCCGACCCTTCGCGAGATCGCGCTTGAAGAAATCTCGCGCACGACATGGACGCCGGCGGCGGGAGAAAACCGCATCCGCGGCATGATCGCCAATCGTCCCGATTGGGTGGTGTCGCGCCAGCGCGCCTGGGGCGTGCCGATCGCGGTCTTCGTCAAGAAGGGCGCGCATGAGCCGCTCGTCGACGCGCGCGTCAACGCCCGCATCATCGAAGCCTTCGAAAAGGAAGGCGCCGACGCCTGGTATGAGGCGAGCGCCGCCGAACGTTTTCTGTCGCCGGACTACAGGCCTGAGGATTACGACAAGGTCGCCGACGTTCTCGACGTCTGGTTCGATTCAGGCTCGACCCACGCCTTCACGCTCGAAGACCCGCAACATTTTCCGATGCTCGCCGGCATAAGTCGCAAGCGCGACGGCGGCGACGACGAGATCATGTATCTCGAGGGCTCCGATCAGCATCGCGGCTGGTTCCATTCCTCGCTGCTCGAAAGCTGCGGCACGCGCGGCCGCGCGCCTTATGATTCCGTGCTGACGCACGGCTTCGTGCTCGACGAGCGCGGGCGCAAAATGTCGAAGTCGCTCGGCAATGTCGTCGCGCCGCAAAAAATCATCGCCGATTCCGGGGCCGACATCATGCGGCTCTGGGTCGCGGCGTCGGATTACGCCGACGATCTCCGCGTCGGGCCGGAAATCCTGAAGACTTTCGTCGAGCTTTATCGCAAGCTGCGCAACACGCTGCGCTGGATGCTGGGAACGCTCGCGCATTATGAGACAAGCGACGACGCGGCGCTCGAACACGCCTCAGAACTCGAGCGGTTTATGCTGCATCGGCTTGTCGAAATGGACGCGCAGATTCGCACCGCCTATGCGGCCTATGATTACAAGAAAGTCGTGGCGCTCCTGACGCCATTCATGACCAGCGACCTCTCGGCCTTTTATTTCGACGTGCGCAAGGACGCGCTCTATTGCGATCCGCCGTCCAGCCTGAAGCGTAAAGCCGCGCTCGCTGTCATCGAGCGCATCTTCCGCAGCGTCACGACTTGGCTCGCGCCGATCCTCGTCTTCACCGCCGAGGAGACGTGGCTCGCGGGCTATAAGGACACGGTTTCGGTGCATGTCGAGACTTTCCCGGACATCCCCTCGCATTGGCGCGACGAGGCGCTTGCGAAGAAATGGGAGGGCGTGCGCGCGATCCGTTCCGTCGTCACCGGCGCTCTGGAGATCGAGCGCGCGCAAAAGCGCATCGGCTCGTCGCTCGAGGCGGCGCCACTCGTTTATGTCGCCGACGGCCATCTGCGCGCAGCGCTTGACGGCGTCGATTTCGCCGAAGTCTGCATCGTTTCCGATATTGCGATCGAGGCCGGCGAAGGGCCCGCCGACGCGTTTCGTCTGCCGGAGGTGAAAGGCGTCGCCGTGGTTCCGCAACGCGCGCCCGGCGTCAAATGCGCGCGCTCATGGAAATATTTCAATCCCGCCACAGCGGATTCCGTTTATCCCGACGTCACGCCGCGCGACGCGTTGGCGTTACGCGAGCTGACCGCGCTCGGGCGGTGGGGCGCCGGCGCGTGAGCGTGTTGCGAATGCTATTGGAACACGACAAGGGGCTAATGGAAGATTTCATCCGACTAAACCCCTTGGGGGTAAGCGCGCGCGCGCCGCGCAGGGATCGCGCCTCTTGAACGTACTTCTCGCCTTTCTCGCCAATACGATCGTCAATTTTGTCATCGGGCTGACGGTCGCGAAATTTCTTGGCCCCGAAGAATACGGCCGCTTCGCGCTCGCCTTCTCGATCGCAGTCGTCGTGCAGACCGCGCTCTATGATTGGCTGCGGCTGTCGGCGACGCGCTTTTATTCCAAGCGCACGCGCGACAAGGAGCCGGTCGTGCGCTCGACTCTCGACGCGTCGTTCATCGCCGTCACGGTATTCCTCGGAACGGCGACGGGAATATACGCGTTGATCGGCCCGCCGCTCGATTTCGAAACCAACCTTATTCTGCTCGCGCTGCTGACCGCGGTCGCCAACGGGCTGTTCGACTATTGCACCGCGCTGGTGCGCGCGCGCTTTCACGATCGCGCCTATGTGCGGCTGATGCTCGCAAAAAATGCGCTGGCGCTTGTTCTGATCGGCGGCGGCGCCTTTATTTTTCAGTCGGCCGCCGTCGCCCTTGCCGGCGGCGTCGCAAGCCTCTTCGGCACGGTCATTCTCGGGCGCGGCGCGCTGCTCGATCCCGGCGCCGACATTCGCGCCGCGTCGAGTCAAAATGCGCGCGTTCTCGCCGCCTATAGCGCGCCGATCGTCACGGCGCATCTTCTCTATCAGGCAATGCCGCTTGCCGCGCGCTCCATCGTCGCGAGCGTGTTCGGCTTCGCCGAGACCGGCCAGTTCGCGCTCGCTTACGATCTCGGCCTGCGCGCGGTGCAGGCGCTCGGCTCCGCGCTCGACGTGCTGCTGTTTCAGATCGCCGTCGCCGCGCATGAGCGACATGGCGCCGACCGCGCGAAGGAGCAGGTCGCGCGTAATCTTGGAATCGTCGTCGCCTTTCTGTTGCCGGCCTGCGCCGGACTCTGGTTCGTCATGCCCTCGATCGAAGCGCTGATCGTGCCGGCGCAATATCGCGGTCCTTTCGGCCACTATCTCAGCCTGCTGTTGCCGGGACTCTTCGCGATGGGCGTCATGCTCTTTGGCGTCAATCCGGTGTTTCAGATCGAAAAGAAGACGAGGCCGCTCATCGTCGCGGCGCTTGCCGCGGTCGTCTTTGGCCTCGCGCTGCTCTTTGTCCTGCCATGGGGCGAGGACGCCTCCAATCTCGCCATCGCCCAGGGCGGCGCCTATGTCGCGGCGCTTGTCGCGACGGTCTATTTCGCGCTGCGCACGCAGCCGGTCTGGCCGTCGTTCTGGGACATGTTCGCCGCGCTTGTGGCGACCGGCGCGATGTCGCTCGCGCTGACGCCTCTGCGTGAGATGACGCCCGGCATTCTCACGCTGATTGCGCAAGTCTTCGTCGGCGCTTGCGTCTATGGGCTCTTGACCGTGGCTTTCGACATCGCCGGGCTGGGCGATCTCGTCACGACGAGGCTCGGCCGCCGCTTCGTCCGCCCATGACGCAAGGGATCGGCGTCGCCATATGTTAGGCTCGTGGTCGAAAGGAGCTTAGCCGATGGTGATGCCGATCTATGACGACGCGCCGCTGCGCTATCTGCGCCGGCCGATCGTGAATTGGACGCTGATCGCGCTCAACGTCATCGTTTTTCTCATCGTGCAAAGCGAAGTGTTCGGCGATCCGCTGACCGTGATACGCGGCTTCGCGATCATCCCGCGCGTGCTGTTTGGCGAAGCCGAACTCGCTGATTGGATCGTCGGACCGCCGGCGGCGGCGACGCTTGTCACCGCGCTCTTCTTTCACTCGTCGCTGATGCACCTTGGCTCGAACATGCTGTTCCTTTACGTCTTCGGGGACAATGTCGAAGACGCGATGGGCTCGCTGCATTATCTATTGTTCTATCTTTCCTGCGGCATCGCTTCGGGCGTGTTCTATATCTACGCCACGCCGCATTCGATCACGCCGCTCGTTGGCGCGTCCGGCGCGATCTCCGGCGTCTGCGCCGCCTTTCTGCTGCTTCATCCCCGCGCGACCGTCGCCGGTATCTTTCCGCCGCTCTCTTTGGCGCTCGCGCCGATCTGGCTTGGCGCCTGGCTGTCGGGCATGCGCTTGAAGTCCATCCTGGGGCTGCGTGCGCCGCTGTTCTCCTTCGTCGCGTCCGGCTGGCTGTTCGTCGGCGCCTGGATTTTGATGCAGCTCATCAACGCCTCGATGGGCGAGGGCGGCGCCATCGCCTGGATGGCGCATGTTGGCGGCATCGCCGCGGGTCTGGTGCTGACGCCGCTATTCAAGCGCCGCCGGCACCGGCTCTTCGACCGCGGCGGCCCGATCAGTTCTTCAGCGCGCCCGCAGGATGCTGGCGAGGATTCGCCCTGATCGCGAGGCTTCGTCGCGATCGCGCGGTTTGACTCGCGCGCGCGCCCCCGCTACCAGACCGCGCAACGGCTTTAGCCGAAGTGGAGCGCCCGCAGGCGGCGCTCCTACACCGTCTCGCCATAGGGTCAAGGGAGACTTAAGGGGTCGCGCGATGAAGATTCTCGTGCCCGTCAAACGGGTCGTCGATTATAACGTCAAGATCAGGGTCAAGGCGGACGGGTCCGGCGTCGATCTCGCCAATGTTAAAATGTCGATGAACCCCTTCGACGAGATCGCCGTCGAAGAGGCGTTGCGCCTGAAGGAAGCCGGCAAGGCGACGGAAGTGATCGTGGTCACCATCGGCCCCGCCAAGGGGGACGAGACCCTGCGCACAGGCCTCGCCATGGGCGCCGACCGCGGCATTCTGGTCAAGACGGATGACGCCGTCGAGCCGCTCGCCGTCGCCAAGATTCTCGCCAAGATCGTCGCCGAGGAACAGCCGCAGCTCGTCATCATGGGCAAGCAGGCGATCGACGACGACTGCAATCAGACCGGCCAGATGCTCGCCGCGCTGCTCGGCTGGGGCCAGGGCACTTTCGCCTCGAAGGTCGAGATGGCTGACGGCGCCGTCGACGTGACCCGCGAAATCGACGGCGGTCTGCAGACCGTCAGCCTGAAGCTGCCGGCGGTCGTCACCACCGATTTGCGCTTGAACGAGCCGCGCTACGCCTCGCTGCCCAATATCATCAAGGCAAAGAAGAAAGAGGTCGCGGTGAAGTCGCCCGCCGACTACGGCGTCGATATTTCGCCCCGCCTCGAAGTCGTAAAGACTGCCGAGCCCGCAAAGCGCAAGGCCGGCGTCAAGGTCGGCTCCGTGGTCGAACTCGTCGGCAAGCTCAAGGAAGCGGGAGTGATTTAAGAATGACGATTCTGCTTCTTGCCGAAACCGCCAATGGCGCGCTTGCGCCGGCCACCGCCAAGGCGCTCACCGCCGCCAAGGAGATCGGCGGCCCGATTCACATTCTCGTCGCCGGGCCCGGGCTGAAGGGCGCCGCGGAACAGGCGGCGAAGCTCGCCGGCGTCGACAAGGTCCTCTACGCCGAAGACGCTTCGCTCGATCATGTTCTCGCCGAGACGGTTGCGGCGCTGATCGTCTCGCTCGCCGGCTCCTACGACGTGATTATCGCGCCGTCGACCTCGGCGACGAAAAACGTGCTGCCGCGGGTCGCGGCGCTGCTCGACGTGATGCAGGTCTCGGACATCATCAAAGTCGTATCCGCCGACACTTTCGAGCGGCCGATCTATGCGGGCGACGCCGTCCAGACCGTGCGGGCCAAGGACGCCAAGAAGGTCGTCACCGTGCGCACCACGGCCTTTGCGGCGGCGCCCGAGGGCGGCTCGGCGCCGGTCGAGGTGATCGCCGCGTCATCCGACCCCGGCGTCTCCGCCTTTAAGCGTGAAGAACTGGCGAAATCCGAGCGGCCCGAGCTCACCTCGGCGCGGGTCGTTCTATCGGGGGGCCGCGCCCTCGGCTCGGCGGAGAATTTCCAAAAAGTGCTCGATCCCGTCGCGACGCGGCTCAACGCCGCGATCGGCGCCTCCCGCGCCGCCGTCGACGCCGGCTATGCGCCCAATGATCTCCAGGTCGGCCAGACCGGAAAGGCGGTCGCGCCCGATCTCTATATCGCCGCCGGCATTTCCGGCGCGATTCAGCATCTCGCGGGTATGAAGGATTCGAAAGTGATCGTCGCGATCAACAAGGATGAGGAGGCGCCGATCTTCCAGGTCGCCGACTACGGCCTTGTCGCCGATCTTTTCACGGCTTTGCCAGAGCTTGACGCGGAGCTGGCGAAACTCGGCCGCTGAGCAAAAAAAGCGCCGCCGCTCCGGCTGCGATGGCCGGCGTGGCGCGCGCCAAATTGGCGGCGCGCTAAGCTTCCAGGGCCCGGCTCTCAAAAAAAGTGGAACCCGGCTTTTCGCATGAACGGGGTCTAAACTTTTGAGATCGATAACGTTATCTGCATTTGGGCGATTGCGCCCATAAACGGCGTGATCTATCCCTCCGCAGTTGCTTTTTGTTTGTTTTCCTTGCAGAGGAACGCAAGTTATATTGCACTGCGGCACGCCTCAGCGCGGCGCGTCGCTTGTGTCCGGCGCTGGCTTGGCTGACGGTGGTCAAAACATGGGCTTCGAGATTCGCAAGATCGGCGTCATCGGCGCGGGCCAGATGGGGAAGGGTATCGCGCATGTTTGCGCCCTCTCCGGCTATGACGTCGCGCTGAACGACATTTCGCAGGAGCGCATCGACGCTGGCGTCGCCGACGTCGCCGCCCAGATGCGCCGCGCCGCCGAGCGCGGCCAGCTCGACGCCGCCAAGATCGAGCCGGCGCTCGCGCGGATAAGCGGCGCGCCGAAAATCGCCGATTTCGCCGATTCCGACATCGTCATCGAGGCGGCGACCGAAGTCGAGGAGGTCAAGCGCAAGATCCTCGCCGATCTCGCCAAGGTCACGAAATCGGACGCGATTATCGCGTCCAACACGTCGTCGATTTCGATCACGCGTCTGGCGTCGGTGACCGGCCGGCCCGAGCGCTTCATCGGCATTCATTTCATGAATCCGGTGCCGCGCATGCAGCTCGTCGAACTTATTCGCGGCATCGCCACGGATGACGTGACATTCGAGGACGCCAAGGCGTTCATCGCCAAGCTCGGCAAGACGGTATCGGTTTCCGAGGATTTTCCCGCCTTCATCGTCAACCGCATTCTGCTGCCGATGATCAATGAGGCGGTCTATACGCTTTACGAAGGCGTGGGCTCGGTCGAGGCGATCGACACGGCGATGAAGCTCGGTGCCAATCATCCGATGGGGCCACTGCAGCTCGCCGATTTCATCGGCCTCGACACCTGTCTGTCGGTCATGCAGGTGCTGCATGAGGGGCTGGCGGATTCGAAATACCGCCCCTGCCCGCTGCTCGTAAAATATGTCGAAGCCGGCTGGCTCGGCAAAAAGACCCAGCGGGGCTTCTATGATTATCGCAGCGGCACGCCGATCCCCACGCGTTAGCGCGTCATACCGCTTTCCCTCTGCATCACGCGGAGGTCATTCTCGACGCGCGCTTTGCGCGCGATCGGGAATCCAGAGCAAAACCAGCATTCTTGGTTTGGCCCTGGATTCCCGGTCAGGCCTTCGGCCCGCCGGGAATGACACGACCCAAGCGAACAGTTCAACCGGAAGTCGGTCAATGGCCGCCCTGGCCGGCGCCCCGCGCCGCCTCGAACAGGAACCAGGTCCGCTTCTCGGTCTCGTCGACATAGACTTCAAGCAGACTGGCGGTGGCGATGTCGTCATTGTCGTCGCACAATTTATGCGCGTTGCGCATCGACTCGGCCATCGCCTTATTGTCTTCCAGCAGTTCGGAAAGCATGTCGTAGGGCGATACGAATTCCTCGTTATTGTCCTTGATGCGCGACAGTTTGGCGATATGGCTAATCGAGCGAAGGGTCGGTTGACCGAGCTTGCGCACGCGTTCGGCCAGCGGATCGACCGCGGCGTAGATCTGGCTCGCCTGCTCGTCGAGCAGCAGATGATAGTCGCGAAAATGCGGGCCGCTCATATGCCAGTGAAAATTCTTGGTCTTGAGATAAAGCGCCAGGGCGTCGGCGACGAGCTTGTTGATTTCCGCGGCGACCTTCATCGTCGACTGTTTTTCGAGATCGGTCGGCGTGTGGAGCGCCGAACGATCCGTGTCCCGGCGAATCTGGGTTTTTTCTTTCTGCATGTGGGGCCTCCTTGCGCCCTGGCTTCAGGTTGAAACTCGGGGAAGCCGTTCATTAGCTAGATCGCGCGACTTGGCGGACCAGATAAAAATAGTGCAGGGCGGGGAGATTCAGCGACGTCGCGACGCCTGGCTAGGCTGCGGCGCGATCAGATCAGGACGCCGCGCGCGGGTGAGCGCCAAGGCTTGCTCGTGACGCCAATTCGCAATTTTGGCGTGATCGCCGGAGAGCAGCGCGTCGGGAATCTCGCGCCCTTCGAAGTCGCGCGGCCGCGTATAATGCGGATATTCCAGCAATCCCGCTTCGAAACTTTCCTCGACGCTCGAGGCTTCTTCGCCCATCACGCCGGGGATCAGCCGCACGCAGGCGTCGATGAGCGCCAGCGCGGCGATCTCGCCGCCCGACAGCACAAAATCGCCAATCGACATTTCTTCGAGCCCGCGAGCCTCGATGATGCGTTCGTCGACGCCTTCGAAACGCGCGCAAAGAATGATGGCGCCGGGGCCCTGCGCGAGTTCGCGGGCGCGCGCTTGCGTCAGCGGCCTGCCGCGCGGGCTCATCAGCAGGCGCGGGCGCGGATCGTCGGAAGGCGCCGCCGCGTCGATCGCCGCAGCCAGCACGTCGGCCCGCATCACCATGCCGGGACCGCCGCCGGCCGGCGTGTCGTCGACGGCGCGGTGACGCCCGAGACCATGTTCGCGAATCTGTTTGGTCTCGAGCGCCCAGACGCCGCGGGAAAGCGCATCGCCGGCGAGCGACAGGCCGAGGGGACCGGGAAACATTTCGGGAAAGAGGGTCAGCACCGTCGCGTGGAACATGTGGCGGTTATGCCATGACGATATGTGCGCGTCACCGACGCCGCCGCACGCACTCGGGATAGCGAATTCCTTGACCTCCGCCGCTATTCATGGTTCGCATCCCGCCTCATTTCTCGGACGGTGGGGTGCGGAACTCCTGAGGCCAAAACCCATGCACGATACCGCGTATGAGATTGGAAGGCTGTTTTTCGAGACTTACGGCCGATCCAATCAGGTAATTCTCGAGTATGGCTCCTACAACGTCAACGGCAGCCTGCGCGACTTCTGTCCTGAGGGCGCGGCCTATCTTGGCCTCGACATCGGCAAGGGCCCGAGCGTCGATATTTTTCTCGACGAGGGAAAACCTATCCCCTTGCGAGATGAATTCGCCGACATCGTCGTCTCGAGCTCGGTCCTGAAGCACGATCGCTTCTTCTGGGATTCATTCTTGGAGATGGCCCGACTTCTGAAGCCCGGCGGCATTCTTTATATCAACGTCCCTTCGAACGGCTATTTTCATCGCTACCCCGTGGACTGCTGGCGCTTTTACCCTGACAGTGGCAAGGCGCTGGAAGCGCTGGCGCGAACGCGCGGCTACCCCTTCACTTTGGTCGAATGCTTTATCGCCGAGCGCAAAAGCGACGTGTGGAACGATTTCGTCGCAATCTATGCGAAAGCCGACGAGGCTGACGTAACCGCGCCCAAATTCCTCAGCGATTTGGTTCCTTGCCGCAATGTCATCCGCCTGGGAGCCGAGGGGGTCGACAGGTTTCACCCCCAGAGCGAAGACATGAGCCTGATTGTAAAGCTCCGGCAACAGAGCGCCGCGCTTGCGGCCGCGCTGTCGGAAGAGACGTCGAGGGCGCAGAAGGCCGAAGAGGCCCTGCAGGCCGGCCATCTTGCCGAAATCGCCGCGAAGGACGCAATCATCGCGCAATTGAAGCAGCGCCTCGATGCGACTAGTCGGACCGAGGAAAACGTCGAGGATTCATGACGGCATGACCTCTCGCGCGTCAACCCTTCGCGATCGCTTCGACCTCTTCCGGCGGCTCGATGACGGCACGCCCTCCGGTTACGCTCACTACCGGAACAGCCGCCCTGGTGAAGGGGAACATTAAGGTTTCCCCGCCCCCGATGGGCGCGACTTCGAGCATGTCGCCAGCGCCGAAATTGCGTACGGCGACGATCATGCCGATTAGCGCGCCATCACGTGTTTCGGCGCGAAGGCCGATGAGATCGGCGACATAGAATTCTTCCTCCTCTGGCGCGGGCAGCTTTTCGCGCGGCAGATAGAGCTCGACGCCGTTCAGCGCTTCGGCGCCGGTACGGTCGGCGACGCCCTCGACTTTAGCAACAAGCATGTCCTTGCCCTGCGGGCGCACGGACAGCAGCTTGAACTTACACGCGCCGAGTTTGTCGGTTAGTCCGTCGTAGACCGCGATCGCCAGCGGATCGCTCGTGTAGCTTTGCAGCCGAACTTCGCCGCGCACCCCATGCGGCGCGCCGAATCGGCCGAGCAGGACGAGGGCCTTGCCGGGCCCTTTCACTCGATTTCCTCATCCTGAGGAGCCGCCGCAGGCGGCGTCTCGAAGGAGGGGGAAATCGCCGCGCGTGCTGTCCGCCCTCGCGCTTCGAGACGCGCCCGTTGGGCGCTCCTCAGCATGAGGGCGAATGATGCGTCTCGCACAGAAGACTTACGCCGCCGGCGCTTCCGCAGCGGCCGCGCCCGCGGCTTCGGCCGCAGCGGCGGCGCGCTCCTGCGCCTTCTTTTTGGGTTGCGCCTTCTGCGGATTGTTGCGCGCTTCGCGCTTCATCAGGCCGAGGCCATCGAGCAGCCGGGCAACGCGATCGGTCGGCTGGGCGCCTTTGGTCAGCCAAGCCTTCGCCTTTTCCGTGTCGAGCACGAGACGGTCGGCCGCGTCCTTTTCCTTGAGCGGATCGAAATAGCCGATCTTCTCGATATAGCGGCCGTCGCGCGGCGAGCGGGAGTCGGCGATGACGACACGATAGAAGGGACGCTTCTTGGCGCCGCCGCGGGCGAGACGAATTTTGAGGGACATGTTCTCTTTCCTGTTGCGTTGATATCAGGGCAGTCGGTGTTCGGCAGTCGGCAGTCGGAGGGGTCCCGCTGCCGACTGCCGAAGCCCGACTGCCGCTACTTCTTCTTTCCGAACGGGTTGAGCCCGCCCAGCAGTCCGCCGCCGAGACCCGGCAGGCTCGGCTTGTCTAATAGATCGGGAGGGGGCGCGGCCGGAATGCCGCCGGGCGCGCCTTTCGGCTGTTGCACGCCGAGCTTTGCTTGCAGCTGCTGCAACTCTTCCTGAGAGGGCATCTGCATGCCGGGGCCGAGCCCCATCATCTGCGCCGCCTTGCCCATCATCCCGCCGCGCTTGCCGGCGCCGAAGGATTTCATCAGATCGGCCATCTGCCGATGCTGTTTTAAGAGCTTGTTGATCTCCTCGACCTTTACGCCGGCGCCTGCGGCGATGCGCTTCTTGCGAGAAGCCTTCAGCAGGTCGGGATTGCGCCGCTCCCTCGGCGTCATCGAGAGGATGATGGCGCGCTGGCGCCTGACCATTTTGTCGTCGAAGCCCGACGCCGCGATCTGGTCCTTCATCTTGGCGATGCCGGGCAGCAGTCCCATGATGCCGCCGAGCCCGCCGATCTTTTCCACCTGGGCCAGCTGATCGCAGAGGTCCTGCAGATCGAACTTGCCCTTGGCCATCCGCTCGGCGGCCTTGCGGGCCTGTTCGGCGTCGATCGCGGCGGCGGCCTTTTCGACGAGCGCGACGATGTCGCCCATGCCGAGAATGCGATTGGCGATGCGCGTCGGCGAGAATTCGTCGAGCGCGTCCATCTTCTCGCCGACGCCGATCAGCTTGATCGGCTTGCCGGTGACGTAGCGCATGGAGAGCGCGGCGCCGCCACGGCCATCGCCGTCCATACGCGTCAATACAATGCCGGTGAGACCAACCCGGTCGTCGAAGTTTTGAGCGAGATTGACGGCGTCCTGGCCGGTCAAAGCGTCGGCGACGAGCAGGATTTCATGCGGCTTGGCGGAGGTCTTGATCTCCGCCATCTCCTGCATCAGCGGCTCGTCGATATGCGTGCGTCCGGCGGTGTCGAGCAGCACCACGTCGTAACCCTGCAGCCGGGCGGCCTCCATCGCGCGCTTGGCGATCTGCACCGGCGTCTGGCCGGGCACGATCGGCAGCGTGTCGACCTCGACCTGCCGGCCGAGCACCGCGAGCTGCTCTTGCGCGGCGGGACGCTTCACGTCGAGCGACGCCATCAGCGTGCGCTTGCCGTAGCGTTCCTTCAAGCGCTTGGCGATCTTGGCGGCGGTCGTCGTCTTGCCGGCGCCCTGGAGGCCGACCATCATGATCGCGACAGGCGGCGTGGCGGCGAGATCGATCGGCTGAGCGTCCTGGCCGAGCGTCTCGATCAGCACGTCATTGACGATCTTGACCACCATCTGGCCGGGCGTCACCGATTTGATGACGCCGGCGCCGATCGCCCGATCGCGGATCCTGTCAGTGAAGGAGCGCACCACGTCGAGGGCGACGTCAGCTTCGAGAAGCGCGCGGCGAATTTCGCGCAGCGCCTCATTGACGTCGGCTTCAGAAAGCGCGCCACGCCGCGTGAGCTTGTCGAAAATGCCGGAGAGCTTGTCGGAAAGGCTCTCGAACATGATTGTCTCCTGAGGGAGAGTGAGTAGTGAGGTCGTGAATAGCGAGCGGAGGGCGGGCCGACCTACTCGCTATTCACAATCGCAATACGCACATACCAAAGCCTATCGCGCCAAAGCCTATCGCGCCCGGGGGCGCGTCGCGCTGCCGGGCGTTGGCCTGCCGCCTCTCGGGCGGCTCGGCTGGGATCGGTTTCTCTTTCGAGATGTGCTGGGGCTTTTAAGTTGCCGGCTGGCGCGAGTCAACCGAATCTCCCCGCTGCCAACTCACGCCAGCCATTCTGAAAGTCACAGCGTCGACAGGCGGCATTATTAAAAGGGAAATGCAAGGCGTAGCATCGTTGCGGCGAGCTTTTGGGCCGGCGGGGCGAGCTCTTTATCGCAAATGCGCAACGAGCGTCCAGGCGCCTAGAAAAACGATCATGACGACGCAAAGCGCCGATAGGACGATGAGGATCGCCTTATTGGCGGCGCGCTGACCGTTTTCTCTCATTCGCGCAGTTCTCCGGCGATGGCGCGGAGGCGACTTACGGCTCGATCACGCGCCAAAGAAGAACACGCGCAAATAATTAGTGTATTCGCCTTCCCACGCCATCATCGCCATCAGCACCAGAACCGCCAATGGCGGCGTCAGGATCGCGACGACGAGCGCCAGCCGCTCCCACGCCATATGCATGAAGACCGCGACGATCAATCCCGCCTTCAGCATCATGAACACGATGATCAGGAACCAGCGCAGATAGCCCTGCACATCGAAATAATCGACGAGATAGGAGCAGGCGCTCAGAACGAAGAGCAGTCCCCAAACCAGTAGATAGAGCTTGATCGGATGCTGCTGGCCATGCGCCTGCGCCGCGGGCTGCGCCGCTTGCGCGAGAGGGGCATGGGCATGGGCATGCGTCGTATCATCCGTCATCGCCGTCATACTTATCTCCCTGTGCTCCCTGTTGGAAGCGTCACCACAGATAGAAGAAAGCAAAGATGAAGACCCAGACGAGATCCACGAAGTGCCAATATAGGCCCATGATCTCGACGATCTCGTAACGGCCCTTGCGGCTCGTGAAGAAGCCGGGGCGTCCGACGTCATAATCTCCGCGCCAGACGGCGCGGGCGATGATCAGCAGGAACAGCACCCCGACCGACACGTGGAATCCGTGAAAGCCGGTGATCATGAAGAAGCTCGATCCAAACTGCGCCGCGCCGAACGGATTGCCCCACGGCCGCACGCCCTCGTGAATGAGTTTGGTCCATTCGAAAGCCTGCATGCCGACGAAGGCGGCGCCGAAGAAGGCGGTCACCAGCATCAGGATCGCGGCCTTCCGGCGCTGGCGCGCATAGGCAAAGTTCACGGCCATCGCCATCGTGCCCGAACTGGTGATGAGGTCGAAGGTCATGATCGCGATGAGGATGAGCGGAATCTTCTTGCCGCCGATGTCGAGGGCGAAGATTTCGCTTGGATGCGGCCATTCCACCGTCGTGGACATGCGCACCGTCATGTAGGAGATGAGAAAACAGCTGAAGACGAAGGTGTCGCTGACGAGGAAAATCCACATCATCGCCTTGCCCCAGGACGCGCTCTTGAATGAGCGCTGATCCGAGGACCAGTCGGCCATTACGCCGAGCACGCGGCTCCGCAGGGTTTCTTCAGTCGCTACATGCTCAGTCGATACATGCTCCGCCGTCATGGCGTGTTCCCTCTTACGAAAGCAGACGCCGGCAGACGACGCCAAATCCATCGGCCCAGCCGATAAGCATGGCGAACATCAGCAGCCAGACGAACAGCAGAAAATGCCAATAAATGGCGCAAAGCTTGACGCTCGTCGTCAGCTCCCTGGTGACGCGCCCCGCGCCGCGAACCTTGTCGGTCGTTCGCGCCAGCGCCACGAGTCCGCCGACAAGATGCGCCGCATGCGCGCCTGTCAGCAGATAGAAGAAGGCGTTGGCAGCGTTGCTCGACGCGAAGAATCGCAATTCGAGCAGTTCGCGCCAAGCCCAGATCTGACCGATGATAAATAGGCCTGCCGTCGCGGCGCCGATCAGAAGGGTCGTCTTGACCCGCTCGAATTCGGCGCGACGGGCGGCGATGAGCGCAAGCTGCAGCGCGACGCTGCTCGCCGCGAGAATGGCGGTGTTCAACCAGAGAACGCCCGGGATCGGCGGCATCTGCCAGTCGGGCGCGTCGCCGCGCATGAAAAATGCCGCGGCGAGCAGAGAGAACAGACAGCCGGCGACAGCGAGAAAGATGGCGAGCGCCACTTTCGTGGCTGGCGGCGGCTCGGCGCCGCCAACGCGGCGATACTGCGCGACCTCGCCTTCCTCGAGCCAATGCGATTCGAACACGCCCTGGCGCGCCAGCCAAAGGATCGCAAAGGAAAAGATGAAGATGAAGAACAGCCCCATCACGCTCATGGCGAATGTTCTCCTCTGACCGGCGGCGCGTTTTGCGGCAGGTAATCCTCGGGAGCGCCGGGAACGCTATAGGCGTAGGGCCAGCGATAAACCACCGGCAGATTCTTGCCCCAATTGCCGTGACCCGGCGGCGTCTCGGGAGTTTGCCACTCAAGCGACGCCGCGCGCCACGGATTGCCGCCGGCGGGCGCGCCATATTTGAGGCTCTTGAACAGATTGTAGAAGAATATCGTCTGGGCGAAGCCGACCGCCAGGGCCGTTATCGTGATGAATATATTGAGCCCCGTGGCGGAGCTCGGCACGAACGCTGTTTCGCCCAATTCATAGAACCGGCGCGGCACGCCCATCACGCCGAGATAATGCATGGGAAAGAATATGGCGTAGGCGCCAAGGAAGGTGATCCAGAAGTGGATCTTGCCGAGCCGCTCGTCCATCATCCGTCCGGTGATCTTCGGATACCAGTGATAGATCGCCCCGAAGATGACGAGCACCGGCGCGATGCCCATCACCATATGGAAATGCGCGACGACGAAAAGCGTCTTCGACAGCGGCACATCGACAATGACATTGCCGAGATAAAGGCCGGTGATGCCGCCATTGACGAAAGTGACGAGGAACCCGAGCGCGAACAGCATCGGCG
The DNA here is from genome assembly GCF_050246715.1 of Methylocystis sp. NCBI lineage: Bacteria > Pseudomonadati > Pseudomonadota > Alphaproteobacteria > Hyphomicrobiales > Methylocystaceae > Methylocystis > Methylocystis sp. Next base: position 195,273 of record NZ_JBFWVN010000001.1, on the reverse strand, counting down.
TGGTGAAATGAATGTCCGCGTGCCAGAGGGTCAGCACCCAGTTGTAGACCTTCAGAGCCGTCGGCACCGCGATCGCAAGCGTCGTCACCGCGAAGAAGAAGCCGAACCAGGGGTCCATGCCGCTGACATACATGTGGTGGCCCCAGACCACCATGCTGAGCACACCAATCGCGACGATCGCCCAGACCATCATCCTGTAACCGAAGATGTTCTTGCGCGCATGGACGCTGATGAGGTCTGAAACCACGCCAAAGGCCGGCAGCGCGACGATGTAGACTTCCGGGTGGCCGAAGAACCAGAACAGATGCTGAAACAGGATCGGGCTTCCGCCGACGTAATCCTTACGATCTCCGAATTCGACGATCGACGGCATGAAGAAGCTCGTGCCGAGCGTGCGGTCGAGCAGCAGCATGACGCAGGCGACGAAAAGGCCAGGAAAGGCGAGAAGCGCCATCACCGCGGCGGCGAAGATTCCCCAGACCGTAAGCGGCATGCGCATCAGCGTCATGCCTCTTGTGCGCGCCTGCAGCACGGTTACGACGTAATTCAACCCGCCCATCGTGAAGCCGACGATGAAGAGGATCAAGGAGACGAGCATCAGAATGATGCCGTAATCATAGCCCGGCGTGCCGGTCAGGATCGATTGCGGCGGATAGAGCGTCCAGCCGGCGCCGGTCGGTCCGCCGGGCACGAAATAGCTGGCGACGAGAACCAGGGTCGCGATCAGATAGACCCAGTAGCTGAGCATGTTGACGTAAGGGAACACCATGTCCCGCGCGCCGACCATCAGCGGAATAAGATAATTGCCGAAGCCGCCAAGGAAGATGGCGGTGAGCATATAAACGACCATGATCATGCCGTGCATGGTCACGGACTGATAATAGACGCTCGCGTCAACGAAGGGGATTGCGCCAGGGAAGGCGAGTTGTAGGCGGATCACCCATGACAGCACCAGCGCCAAAATGCCGACGGTGATGGCCGTGCCGGCGTATTGAATCGCGATGACCTTCGCGTCCTGGCAGAACACATATTTCGTGATCCAGCTGTGCGCGTGGTAGAGTTCGACGTCTTCCACTTCCGCCGGCGGCGGCGCGACGTTCTGTGGTACGCTGGCGTCGGTCATCGAATGATCCTCCTTTCGCCTCTATCGCGCTTTCGGCGATTGATCGAGCCCCGCTGCGACGGAGCCCTCTCGGCGGCGATGAATGTCAAAGCGGCGCGACGACTGGATTTTGAAAGTGTCATTGCGCCGAGGCCCGCTTGTCCTGGCTTGCGGCGCTCTTGCGCGACTGCTCGAACGTCTGCTGCGCGCTTTGCCACGCTTCGAACCCGGCTTCCGACTCGATGATCATCTTGCCGCGCATCTGCGGGTGCCCTATGCCGCAATAAGCGACGCATAGGATCTCGTATTCGCCGATCTTGGTCGGCGTAAACCAAAAATAGGTGACGATGCCCGGCACGAGGTCCATTTTGGCCCTGATTTCTGGAACGTAGAAGTCGTGCAGCACGTCGATCGAACGCAACAGGACCTTAACGGGTTTGCCGATCGGCAGGTGCAGTTCGCCGCTCGTGATCACCCGATCGTCCCGTCCTTTGGGATCTGCCGGGCTCACGCCTAGGGCATTGGTTGTATCGATGTACCGAACGTCGCTCGATCCGAGCTGATGGTCGGCGCCCGGCAGGCGAAAGCTCCAGTTCCACTGGGCCCCCACCGCCTCGATCTCCAACGCGTCCTTGGGCACGGTGATGAACTGGCCCCAGACCAGCAGCCCAGGAGCGAGAAGAATGACGACGGCGATCGTCGTGACAATTCCAAGCCAGGCTTCGAGCTTCTGATTTTCGGGCTCATAGGCGGCGCGCCGGCCCGGCTGATGGCGGAAGCGGTAGAGGCAATAGGCCATGAACAAAATGACCGCGACGAAACCTGCGCCGGTCAACAGAAAGGTGAGTCCCATCGTGTCGTCGATGAAGCCCCAATTCGAAGCGATTGGCGTCGCCCGCCATGGACTCAGCACATGGAACAGGATTGAACCGGCCACCACTAGGACCATGACGATAGCGATAGACATGCGCTGATTGACCTCGCCGCGATTTGGGCTGACCGCCCTATATAGACCGGCGCTCCGCTTTGCGTCAAAGTGACGCGCATCTGCTCGTCTCGACGCAGGACCGGCGTCGGCATGGACGCAAAAAAACCCGCGCCGGACAAGGTCCGGCGCGGGTCTTTATGACGGAGTTTTGTTTCCGGCTTATTTCTTGGGCGCGCTCTTCGGCGCGGCGCCCTTTTGAGCTTCGAGCTTCTTGCGCTCCTCCTCGGCCTTCTTCTGCAGCTCTTCCTGGAGCTTCTTTTGCTGCGCTTCGAGCACCTTGGGGTCGATCGCAGGGCCGTCGAAGGCTTTGCCGAAGTCGGCGAGCGGCAGATAGAAGGTGACCTCGTTGTTCGCCTGGTTCTTGACGACCACCGACATTTTCTCGGCCTTCTTCATGCCGTCGACAACGGCCTTTTTAACCTTTGCTTCGGCAAAGCAGCCATTCGGGTAGCAGATTTCGAAGGTGCCGCTTTCCTGCGCTCCCTTGTCGATCGCAAAGCGGAAGCCCGGTTTCAGCATGAGGCCCGGCGGCAGAAGCAGACGGATGATTTTCTGATCGTCGCCCTTTGGATCATAAATCGCGAGCGCCAGCAGCGGCTGAGGGGCCTCGCCCTCCTTCGCGGAAACGCCGAAGTCGCGCGTCGTGTAGCACATTTCCTTTTTGGTCTGCGGATCGGAGCCGCAGACTTTGGTCCAGTCCGGCTGAACGGCGACGAGATCGGCGGCGATCGGGCCCTGGGGCTGCTGCGGTTGCGCCGCGCCGGCCGCGGGGGCCTGCTGAGCCCAAGCGCCGGCGCCTATAAACAGCAACGCTCCCGCAAGGGCTATCGCGCAATAACGCGAGAAATGGGTAGACATCGGAAGTTCCTTTCGATTGTCCTGCTGGCCGGCGTCCTCCGGCTCCGGATCGTTTTTAGCGTCGCGTCATAACGGGAAGCCGCCTTCGCGCCAAGGCGCTGTGGAACCCTGACCAGCCCATGTTCCAGCGCGATTGCGCGACGCCGACGAGGCGACGGCAACGCTCTTACATGGTCGCCGCAGTAAATTCCAGCCGATCAGCGCGTTCAATGCTTGGGGAGGGCGCATTTTTTGCAAAACCGTCGCAAAAAAATCGCCGAACACTTGAGTGCGACTCGCTTCTGGCGGCAGGACAGTGGAATATGGTCCGCCGATGACGATTTGCCCGATTCCCGCGAGACGCCCCGCCGCCGGCGGCGGCGAACAGCGAATGCGGGGGCGCCGCGCGCTCAGCTTCGCCCTGTCGCTCCTTATGTCCGTCCCCTGCGCAGGGGCTGTCCCGACTCCGTCAGGGGCAGACTCGCCCTGCCCGACGCATGGGATCGCCATGCATGGCGCGCCCGCTCTGCCGAGCAATTTCCATAACTTCCCCTACGCCGACCCGGCGGCGAGGAAGGGCGGCAAGCTTCGCGTCGGCCTGGCCGGCGCCTTCGACAGTCTGAACCCGTTCAATCTTAAGTCGGGATCCGCGGCCCAGGGGCTTGTCGGCAATGTTTTCCAAAGCCTGATGGCCCGCTCGCTGGACGAGCCGTTCACGCTTTACGGCCTGATCGCACAATCGATCGACATCGATCCGGCGCGCGCGCATGTGACCTTCCATCTCGACCCGCGGGCGCGCTTTTCCGACGGACAGCCGATTACCGCCGAAGACGTGCTGTTCTCCTTCGACCTCTTGAAGACGAAGGGTCGGCCGCAGCAGCGCGTCGCCTACGGGCTGGTCAAGTCGATCGACGCGCCGGACGCGCATACCGTGCGCTACGATCTTACCGGCGTCGGCGACCGGGAGCTGCCGCTCATTCTCGCGATAATGCCGGTGCTGCCCAAACATGCGACCGACGTCGAGCGCTTTTCCGATGCGACTCTGGCCAAGCCGGTCGGCTCCGGCCCCTATGTGATCGACGACGTCAAGGTCGGAGAACGGCTGTTGCTGCGCCGTAACAAGGACTATTGGGGCGCCGATCTGCCGAGCCAGCGCGGATTCAATAATTTCGACGAGGTCGACATCCAGTATTTTCGCGACGGCAATTCTCTGTTCGAAGCCTTCAAGGCGGGCCTTCTCGACTATCGCGACGAAACGAGCACGACGCGCTGGGCGAGCGGCTATGATTTCCCGGCTGTCGCCGACGGGCGCGTCGTGAAGGAGACGCTGAAGAACGACATGCCCAAGGGCATGGAGGGCTTCGTCTTCAATATGCGCCGGCCTTTGTTCAAGGATATCCGGCTGCGCGAAGCGCTCGGCATGATGTTCGACTTCGAATGGATCAACGCCAATCTCTACGCCGGACTTTATACGCGCACCAAAAGCTTCTTCGACGAATCGGAATTGTCCTCCTCCGGCCGCCCGGCGTCGGCCGCCGAGCGCGCTTTGCTCGCGCCCTTTCCGAAGGCGGTGCGCGAAGACATTCTGGAGGGACGCTGGCGCCCGCCGGTCAATGACGGCTCCGGCCGCGATCGCGAGATGGCGAAGCGGGCCCTCGATCTGCTGGAACGCGCCGGCTACGCGATCGAGGGCGGCGCCTTGCGCAAGGACGGCGCGCCGGTCTCCTTCGAGATCATGGTGAAGGACCGCAATCAGGAGCGGCTTGCGCTCAACTACGCCTCATCATTGCAACGAATCGGCGTCGACGCCCGCGTGCGTCTCGTCGACGAGGTGCAATATCAGCGCCGGCGCCAAAAATTCGATTTTGACATGATGCTTGGGCAATGGATCGCCTCGGCCTCGCCGGGCAATGAGCAGCGCATGCGCTGGGGCTCGGCGAGCGCCAATCAGGAAGCCTCCTTCAATCTCGCCGGCGCGTCATCGCCGGCGATCGACGCGCTCATCGCCGCTTTGCTCGCGGCGAAGAGCCATGACGATTTCGTCACCGCCGTGCGCGCCTATGACCGCGTGCTACTGTCCGGCTTTTATCTCGTGCCGCTGTTTCACGCCTCCGAACAGTGGCTCGCGCATTCGACCGACATCGCCCGTCCAGCCCGATTGCCGCACTACGCCTCGCCGATGTTCGGCCCGACGCTCGAAAGCTGGTGGCGACGCGACCATTGAGCGCGCGCGATCTGCAAACCGTCAGGCTCGCAGAGGAAAATGGACCGCGCGCCTCCAGGCGCGCAGAACAAGCAAGCGAGCCTGGAGGCTCGCGGTCCGCTTTGGGTTTTCGATCGCGGCGCTCGGCGAGACCCGTAAGCGGACCGGCTGGTCTCGCCCCGTCATCGAATTGCGCTCGGCGCGCGCGGCCCTCATGATGCTGCCGCATGCGGCGGCGCACAACCAGGACCGGCGACGTCGGCTAAGAAGCGCGCTCGGCCTCCGGCCGTCCGTTGTCCAGGGGAGAGTTCCATGGGTTTCGCGCTTTTTATTGTCGGCGCCGTCGCGATCGGCCTCTTGTTCCTCGATCGCTCGTTCAATCTCGGCCTGCCGATCGGCCTCTTCCAAAATCCGCTGTTCTGGTTCGCCTATGTCGCGCTGCTGGCGCTGTCGACGATGGTGCGCTTCGTGCGCCAGCAGACCGTGCTCGTCATCGAGCGGCTCGGGCGCTACAATCGGTCGCTCAGCGCCGGCGTCAATTTCGTCTGGCCGATCGTCGAGCGCGTCGCCTACGCCTTCGATCTGCGCGAACAGGTGATCGACGTGCCGGAGCAGGACGCGATCACCAAGGACAACGCCACCGTCACCATTGACGGCATTCTCTATTACAAGATCGTCAACGCCAAGGACGCGGCTTACGGCGCGCAGGACATCCGCCGCGCCATCATCAATCTGGCGCAGACCTCGATGCGCTCCGCCATCGGTTCGATGGAGCTCGACAAGACCTTCGAGAATAGAAGCGAGATCAACGAACGCGTCGTGCGCGCCGTCTCCGACGCGGCGCAGCTCTGGGGCGCGCATGTGACGCGTTACGAGATCAAGGATATCGCCATGCCGGAATCGCTCCGCCAGTCGATGGAGCGGCAGATGAAGGCCGAGCGCGACAAGCGCGCCGCGGTGCTCGAATCGGAAGGCGTGAAACAATCCGAGATCAATCGCGCCGAGGGGGAGAAACAGGCGGCGATCCTGCGCGCCGAAGGCCAGGCCAAGGCGATCGAACTGGTGCGCGCGCAGATCACGCAAATCGGCGGCGATCAGGCGGTGCAGCTCGAAGTCGCGAAAAGCGCCATCGAACAATATGGCCGCCTCGCCAAGGCCGGCAATTCCCTGGTGCTGATGGGCGACGGCGCCGATCCCGCCGGCTGGCTCGCCAAGGCGATGGCGGTGCTCAAAATGGTCAACGCCGGCGGCGCGGCGAATGAGACGCAGCAGCGCCGCGCGCAGCCCTGGCAGACGGGAGAATAAGCGCATGGAGCCGGCGTTTCTTTACGATCCCGCCAATGCGAGCCTGATCGCCGGACTTATCCTGCTCGGCCTCGACATTGTGGTGATCGGCCTCTCGCCGGTGATGTTCGTCGCGGTCGGCGCGCTTTTGACGAGCGCGGTTCTTTACGTAAGCGGCTGGCGGCCGTCGCTCATCGAAACCACGGCGATCGTCGCCGGCGTAAGTCTCTTGATCGCCATCGTCGGCAGAAAGCCGCTGCAGCGGTTTCAGAACGCCGACATCGAAGAAGATAAAAGCAGCGATCTGATCGGCCGCGAGGTGACGACGACGCATGAAGTGACGAAAACCCGCGGCGTCATCTTCTGGTCGGGCGTCGAATGGCAGGCGCGGCTTGCCGAAGACGCCAGCGTCGAAAGCCTCGCGCCCGGCGCCAGGGCGCGCGTCGTGGCGGTGGAGAATCTGGCGCTGGTGCTGGCGCCGCTCGCGTGAGGATCGGCGGCGCGGACCCGCGGATCCCTTGCCTCGAAATGCCTAAAAATAGCAATAATTGCTAATATTAGGCATTTTTGCCAAAATGGCTTACGAAGGAGGCATCTCCCATGAATATGAACGTGTCCTTGACCGACGAACTGGCGGAATTCGTCAAGGCGAAGGTGGCGGGTGGGCGCTACAGCTCATCGAGCGAGGTTGTCCGCGAAGCGCTGCGGATAATGGAGAAGGCCGAGCGGCAGGAGGCTGAAAAACTAAGGCTGTTGCGGGAAGCATGGCGACAAGGCGTCGACAGCGGCGACGCTGGCGAACTGGACTTTTCCGAATTGAAGAAGGAAGCGCGCGCGCGCCGAGCCGCCGCAAAAGACTGACTGAGTGGCCAAAATTCACTACACGCGCCGCGCGCGCGAAGACCTTTTGGATATCTGGCTTTACATTGCCGCAAGGAATAGCGAGGCGCTTGCCGACGCGATCTATGACCGCATCGAGGAAAGTTGCTCGAGTCTTAAACAGCATCCGCAAATCGGACAGGCGCGTCCCGAGATCGCGCCGGACGCGCGGGCATGGGTGATCGAGCGCTGGCTGGCGCTTTACCGCGTCACCGAATATGGCGCACAGATCGTGCGCATCATCGACGGCGCGCGCGATCTTGCCGCAATCGAATGGACGCCGGAGTAAAAACGGCTCGCCGCGCGCCTTGCCAAAAGTCGAGCTGTTGCAATCAACTTATCGCCGCATGACCATGCGCTTTCGCGATTGAGAACAGCTTGAGCGATGAACCGCTTGGCTTCGTTTCACTGCGCTCCCATTCGCTCACCAGTTTCGGCTTTGCGTTCAACACGCGGGCGAACACGCCTTCGCGCCCGCGCAGCGCGAGGATTTGCTTGCCGGTCAGCGGTTCGATCGTGGTGAGGCACGCGGCGTCGAATTCGCGCATCGTCCTGGCGTCGATGAGGCCGATGCGATTGAGGCCGCTTGCCGTCTCATACGCGGCTTCCGCGATCCTGCTGCGAAACTTCTTCCTGGCCTTAGCCGTCATGGGGATATCAAGCGACCGATTTCAGCGGCTTCGCGCGGGCGATACGCTCACGCTCTTTGGGCGAATGCATCGCCTCCCACAAATCGCTGCGCCGCTGCACATTCAGCCAGAATTCCGGGCTGTTGGCGAAGACCCGCGCAAGAATAAGCGCCGTAGCCGCAGTCACGCTTCGGCGGTCGTTGCAGAGTTCATTGACATGCTTGCGCTGCACGCCCATCGCATCGGCGAGCGCGGCCTGAGTGAGTCCCATTGGCGTCATGAATTCTTCGGTCAGTATTTCGCCGACGCTCGCCGGCTTGCGCTTCGTGATCAACATTCTCGCCTCACCGATAGCTATGATCGTCGAGATAGACGCCTCTTGCTTCGCCCTTCGCGCCATCCCATTGGAAAATAAGCCGCCATTGCTTGTTGACGCGGATTGAATGCCAACCTTCTAGCTCCCCGCGCAATCTTTCGAAATGATTGCTCGGCGGAACCCGCAAATCTTGATCCGTTGTTGCGTCATCGATCATCTGAATCTTACGGAATAAACGGCCCGCAAGCTCTGGAGGAATTCTCTTCGATCGAACGTCGTTGATAAAGAAGTCGCGCAACCAATCGTCCCGAAAATTCAATATCATTCTGAAGATCCCGACGATGAGTCAGAGTACCGCCCAATGGTACAAATTGCAAGCTAGATTTCCACCATAGCGATCGGGGCAAATCGCCGCGATGGAGTATACTCTCCGAAACAGTCTCTCTCAGCCGATTCACCCATGCCCATTCGCCGCCTCGATCCCATTCTCGTCGATCGCATCGCCGCCGGCGAGGTGGTCGAGCGGCCGGCGTCGGCGGTCAAGGAGCTGGTCGAAAATGCGCTCGACGCCGGGGCGACGCGCATTGACGTCGCGATCGAAGCGGGCGGAAAGAGGCTGATCCGCGTCATCGACGACGGATGCGGCATGGATGAACGCGACCTCGCGCTCGCCGTTGAGCGCCACGCCACGTCGAAAATCCCCGACGGCGATCTGACCAATATCGCGACGCTCGGCTTTCGCGGCGAGGCGCTGCCCTCGATTGCCGCCGTGGCCGACCTGACCATCGAAACCCGCGCGTTGGGCACCGCGCACGGCTGTTCCATCCGGGTCGAAGCCGGCGACAAGCGCGGTCTTTCCGCCTGCGCCTGGCCGCGCGGCACAAAAATCGAAGCGCGTGCGCTCTTTTCGGCGACGCCGGCGCGGCTGAAATTCTTGAAGACCGAGCGCACCGAGACCTCGGCGATCGTCGATGTCGTCAAGCGTCTCGCCATGGCCAATCCGCAGGCGCGCTTTGCGCTTTCCGCCGACAGCGGCGCGCTCTTCGATTATCCCGCCTGCGGAACCGATCAGGCGCGGCGCATTTTGCAAATTCTCGGCGAAGAATTTGCGGCGAACGCCTTCGAACTCGACGCTTCGCGCGACGGCGTACGCCTTTTTGGCCTCGCCGGTCTGCCGACCTACAGTCGCGGCAACGCCCAGATGCAGTTTGTCTATGTCAATCGACGGCCGGTGCGCGACAAGCTTTTCGCCGGCGCCATTCGCGCCGCCTATCTCGATTATCTCAGCGCCGACCGCCATCCTGTCGCGGCGCTCTTTATCGACTGCGATCCGCGCATCGTCGACGTCAATGTGCATCCGGCGAAGGCGGAGGTGCGCTTCGCCGATCCGGGACTGGTGCGCGGCCTCGTCGTCGGCGCGTTGAAACAGGCGCTCGCCGAGAAGAGCGGCCGCAGCGCCAATACGAACGCGCGCGCGGCGATCGACGCCTTGGCGGGCGCCAATGGCATGCGCTATCGCGCGCCGCCGCCCGCGAATTGGAGCGTATCGCGTTCGCCCTATGCGCCTTCCGGCTTCGAAGAAACGCCGCAGGCCGCTTTCGACGCCGGCCCGCCGATGGCCGATGCGCGCGCCCATGACGCGCCCTCGCCGGAAGCCGAGTCGCCGCTCGGCGCGGCGCGCGCCCAGCTGCATGAAACGTATATCATCGCGCAGACTCAGGATGGGCTCGTCATCGTCGACCAGCACGCCGCGCATGAGCGCATCGTTTACGAGAAGCTGAAACGCCAGCGCGAGGAAACCGGCGTCGCGCGGCAAATCCTGCTGATCCCCGCCGTGGTCGAACTCGACGAGTCGCGGATGAATGCGCTGGCGCCGGCGCTCGACGAGCTTGCCGCGCTTGGTCTCGCGCTCGAGCCCTTCGGCCCCGGCGCCGTGCTGGTGCGCGAGACGCCGGCGCTGCTCGGCGAGATCGATTGCAAGCGGCTCGTCGAGAATATCGCCGATCTTCTTAGCGAAGAAGGCGATTCGCGCGGGCTGTCGCGCCGGCTCGATCATGTGCTGGCGACCTGCGCCTGCCATCATTCGGTGCGCGCCGGCAGGCGGCTGACGGCGCCGGAGATGAACGCGCTGCTGCGTGAGATGGAGGCGACGCCAGGCGCCGGCCAGTGCAATCACGGCCGGCCGACCTATATCGAGCTGAAGCTCGCCGACATCGAAAAGCTCTTTGGACGCAGGTGACTCGAATTTTTCCGGGCGACGTAACTTTTTTGCACGCGCGAACGAATTAATGGCGAGAACGCAGGAGCCCGACTGTGAACCGTCGCAGCCTATTGACGAGCGTCGTCTTTCTGGCCTTTGGGCGGAACGCGCACGCCGCGGCCGATAAGGTCGAGATCGAAACTTTCGACGCAAACGGCAAAAGCCTCGGCCCGTCGCGCGTCGAAAAGATGGTCAAGACCGAGGCGGAATGGCGCGCGCAACTCTCGCCGCTCGCCTTCGAGGTGACTCGAAGGGACGGCACCGAGCGCGCCTTTACGGGCCCCTATTGGGACAATCACGCCGAGGGACTCTATCGATGCGTTGGTTGCGACACGGCGTTGTTCGATTCAAAGACCAAATATGATTCCGGCACCGGTTGGCCGAGCTTCTTCGCGCCGATTTCGAAGGCCAATGTCGTTGAAAGCGCCGACATGTCATTCGGCATGAGGCGGGTCGCGGTCTCCTGCAAGCGCTGCGACGCGCATCTCGGCCATGTCTTCACCGACGGGCCGAAGCCGACTGGCCTGCGCTATTGCATGAACGGCGTCGCGCTGCGTTTCGTCGGGCGCGGACAAGCCTAGGAGAAATCGCCATGAGATTCGCCGCCATTGTCGCCGCCGCGCTGATCATTCTCACGCCCCTGCGCGCCGGCGCCGCTGAACATGCGATCGTTCTGCCCGCTCCGTTCTACGATCCGCCGACGTCGCGCGAAGGCGCACAAAAGCTCGTCGTCGCCGGCGGCTGCTTCTGGGGCGTGCAGGGCGTGTTTCAGCGCGTCAAGGGCGTCTCGCGCGCGATTTCCGGCTATGCCGGCGGCGCCAGGGAGACGGCGCATTACGACAAGGTTTCGCAGGGTGACGCCGGCCACGCCGAATCCGTCGAAATCACTTACGACCCGAGGAAGGTGAGTCTTGGCGAATTGCTGCGCGTCTATTTTTCCGTCGCGCATGATCCGACGCAGCTCAACCGCCAGGGACCGGATATTGGCGCGCAATATCGCTCGGCGATTTTCGTCGCGAACGCCGAAGAGGAAAAGGTCGCGCGCGACTATATCTCGCAGCTCGCCGACGCGAAGGTCTTTTCAGCGCCGATCGTCACCACGCTCGAACCGCTGAAGGCATTCTATCCGGCGGAGGCCTATCATCAGGACTATCTCGTCCGCCATCCCACGCAGCCTTATATCGTCTATAATGATTTGCCGAAGATCGACAATCTCAAGCGGCTCTTCCCGTCGCTCTATCGCGAAAGCCCCGCGTTGACCAACTGATCGTCGTTGTTAATGAGGGCGCGCGCAGGAACACGGCTTCATGCTGCGGCGCCAACGTATCACAATTTCGACTCCTTTAGCGACTAAGCGAGCAAACTGCGGCCTGCCGCAAGCGACCGATTAACCAATATGCTGATCGCATATTGCCATGCGGCGCGGTTTGCGCCTCGGCGTCATTATTCCGCCGATCTCCTGAGAAATTTCTCGCTTTGCACGGACGATGGAGCAGCAAAGTGATGAGCCTGGCCGTTAACTCGCTTTTGGACGCGCGCTGTTCGAGGCTTCGCGGACGGCTCGTAGAGTTTCGCCGCATCATGCGCGCCGTCCTAGTCCAAGACATGCGCACGCGTTTCGGAACCAGCCATATCGGCTATTTGATCGCGATCGGTTGGCCCTTGTCGCACATGAGCGTCATTACGCTGGTCTACCTGCTCAGAATATCGATCGCGCCTGTAGGCGACAGCCCTACAGTATTTGTGGCGACCGGCATCGTGCCGTATATTTTGTGCTTCTATCCCGCGCGGCTGTTGTCGATGGCCATTCCGCAGAATCGTCAGTTGTTGAACATACCGGTGATTCAGCCGCTCCACCTCATTTTTAGTCGCTGCATCCTCGAAACGCTCAACGCCGTGATCGTGCTTGCGCTGTTCATGTTTGCGATCAGTCTGTTCGACGTCGACATCCTGCCGCCTGACACGGCCGAAGCGTCGAAAGCGATCGTCGCCGCCGTGTTTTTGGGGATTGGGCTCGGATTTTTCAACGTGATGATGTGCGCGCTGGTCGGACAATACTTTATGTTGTTTTTCCTCCTCGCCATGCTTGGCCTTTACTTGATATCCGGGGCCTATTTGCCGCCGAACATGATTCCCTCGTCTCTTCGGGAATACATGGCGTATAATCCTCTGACGCAGCTCGTCGAATGGCTGAGGTCCGCCTACTACGCGAGCTACGACCCCGAGCTAATCAACAAGTCGATGATTTACTGGGTCGGAGGGATCAGCTTCACGCTCGGGCTTGTCGGCGAGCGGTGCTTGCGAGGCAGGATCCTCTCCTGACTCGTCCCGAGCCGCCGACTCGGCTTCCGACGGCGCCTCGTCCCTCGACTCCGCTTCAACTCGCTCCAGGGATAGAGCCTCTTCGTCGCACATGAGCCGCATCGCGGCTGCGATCGGGTCTTCGATCGACGCGGACCGCATGGGGCCAAGCGCGCGCAATGCGCCGCGCAGCGCTTCGCCGGCGACGCTGCGCTTGATGAAATGCCGCTCGAACACCCGCATGACATGCGCCACGCCTTCCTGGGTGACGCTACGCCGGTCCGCCGCGAAATAATCCGTCGGCGCATAGCCGCCGGCGACAATCTCGTAAGAAGGAAAATAGGCGACCTGACTGAGCGAGCGCGAAAGCACGTCGCAAGCGACGCGCAGCGCTGATTTCGAATACATGGTCGCCGCCACCACATGACGCGCCTCGGCGGTGGCGGCGAGGGGTACGGGCGAAACAGTCAAAATGACTCGCGCGGCAGGATTGACGGCGCGCAGGCTGCGGACGAAATCGGTCATGTCGGCCACGACCTCGTCGACGCCAAGATTGACGAACTCATGTCGCTCAGGCGAGTAGTCGCCGCCCGTAACCCCCGGACAGAGCGGAAACGCCGCGCCATCCTGGCGCGAACGCCAAAGCTCCGTCAGCCCGAGCGTGAACACAAAGACATCGAGCGTTTCGAAAGCTTTGCGCACCGCCGCAAAGTGGCGTTCCCGGTCATAATCGAGTTCACGGGCGGAATTGAACCCCCCCGGTTGAATTTGCGGCCGAAACGGGTCGATCACATGCCCGGCGCGTTCTGGCCAGTAGTTTTCCTTCGGCGTAAATCGTCCGTACGCCCGCTGGAAGAGCTGCAGCAGTTGTCGGCTCGTGTAGATGTTGCCGTAGCGTGCGGTATAGAGCCCATAGTTGAGCGCGTCGGCCGCCTGGGGACTGACAAAGGCGTGCGGCGGCTCGGTGACGAGATAGTTGTAGCCGCTCGACTTCAGATAGCGGCCAATGTGCTGGGCGAAGCAGCTCCCTGCCGTCGCGACTTTTTCGCGAACGCCGAATCGGAAGGGCGCCGCCACGACCGGATCAAGTTCGCCTGGAGCGACGTCAGCGACCGCACGACGCCAAAGCGCGTAGTCGGGACGTTTCGAATAGGGATGCGTCTTCATTGCCGTCCATCGCCGAGTCGAGGCTCAAAAAGCTCCACGGCGGCTTGGATCATCCGCCGGCCGAACAGCGCATTCGCGTGAGAGGCGTCAGCGCCCCAAACGAACTCCGCCAACATGCCGGACGGGCTTATGAACTCGGCTGGAACGGCTGCAAAAAGAATTTGCTCTTTCATGCAGATTTCACGATAGAGCGCGGATTGCGCACGCCACATCTTATAGCGAAAGATGTCTCCAGAGAGTCGGCGCGGATCAAACGATCTGCGGAAAAATTCCTGCGGACATTGCACGACGCGCGAATTCGGCAGGGGCGGCGGCGGCTCGATGCAAACGATGGGCGCGTCAGTTTCGTTCCGGATCGCTTCGATGGTTGCAAGGGTCGGCGTCATTTTTTCCCGCAACGTCTCGCGGACCGCGGCTTCGGGCAAGACCGCCGCGCCGGGCTCGAGATCGAGTTCGGGCTCCGCGCCAAGAATGAAGTCGAAACGCTCGTTCGTCTGCGTTACCGAAAGAGCAATATGCTCATTGCCGCCGACCGACAATACGATGCCGTCAGGCCTCTCCTCTTTGATGATCCCGCGAAGGCGAGGATTGAGGCGCGAAGAGGCGTTCTCCTCCCCAAGCGTCGGCGTGAGTTCTGGATCGTAGAGATAGACGAATCTCGAAACGAGCGGCGCGCCGCCGAGCTTAAATCCCTCATGCTGCAGATCGTAACATCCTTTGGCGATGGCCACGATATGACTGTGCCCAAGACCCAAAATCTTAGCCATCCTTCAGGCCGCAGACTCATCGCGCGCGTCGGCGCCGCGCAGTTCGACGCCGAACGGCTCGCCTCGTTGGATCGGGCCGGAGATCTGGCGTGCGATCGCGGCGATGACGTAGCGGCATCCGTCCGTTTCGATGGCGCGTCCGATAATGTCGGCGCCGTCGGCGCCCATCGCAAAGGGCGCGCGTATGGCGAGCATCTGGCGACCCCCGTAGCCGTACCGATAGAAGGTCTCGACGGTTATCGGCGCCTCTCCTCCTTGATCGCTCTGGTCGCTGGAATTCATGAATGGTTCCGAAACTGGGTTGATCGGAAGAACGCCGCCATCGCGCCGGCTGCGATTCGAGTCAATGCTCCCTGGCCGATCTTCCAATGCGTGTTTCCGCCCTCCGCCGCTTGTGGTAACAATTTGGCGGGCCGACTATTGAGTAGCATCTCGCCGTCTATATGAAAAATCCCTTCGAGTCGGTGGCGTTGCAAGAAACGCCGACGCCGCATACTTTCAATGAACAAGCCTATCTCGCCGTCAACCCCGATGTGGCCGAGTCGGTTCGCGCCGGCAAAATGAGATCGGGCTGGAGCCATTTCAAGAAATTCGGCCATATTGAGGGCCGCCGGCAGAAGGTCGCCGACGACGAGCCCGCGACGCCAGAGAATTTCGACGAGGCGCGCTATCTGGCGGTGAACGCGGACGTGCGGCAGGCGATCGAGCTTGGTCAATTCGCCTCGGGCCGCGCGCATTTCGATCAGCTCGGTTGCGCCCAGAGGCGCCGGCAGCGGCGCGCGAGCGGCATAACTGCCATACGCGCGCGAAAACTTGCCGCAGTGCGGCCGCTGCTGCTCGATCCCGATACGCCGCTATCGAATTCGGGCAAATTCATATTTGCCGATGGGGCGGCGCCTGGCGCGGACGCTGGCGATGATGACATGCCGATCAGCGAGAACGGCTATGACGACGAAACCGTCGGATTGATCGAAGGCCTCGCCGACGGCTTGATCCTCGACGTCGGCGCTGGCTACCGGCCCGTCTATTACAGCAATGTCGTGAATTTCGAGATGATGGATTATGCGACGACCGACGTCGTCGGCGCGGCGCATCGCCTGCCGTTCAAGGATGGGGCCTTCGACGGCGTCATCTCGATCGCCGTTCTGGAGCATGTGAAGGATCCGTTTCGCTGCGCGGCCGAAATCGCGCGCGTGCTCAAGCCGGGCGGATGGCTGAAATGCTGCGTGCCCTTTCTTCAACCTTTGCACGGCTATCCGCATCACTATTTCAACATGACGCATGAGGGACTGCGAACGCTTTTCGAAGGGCGGTTGACCATCGAACGGCAGGAGGTCACCAATCCCACGCACCCGGTCTGGGCGATCGCCTGGCAATTGCGATCCTGGGCGCAAGGTCTCCCGCCGCGCGCGCGCAAGCAGTTCCTGCGCACGCGCGTCGAAGATCTGATCGCCTATCCCGGCCCGCTGCTTGAAAAGCCTTGGGCGCGGGAATTGCCGCGCGAGAAGCTTTTCGAACTCGCCGCCGCGACGATACTTTATGCGCGCAAGCCCGCGCCCGGAGCCGAGGCCGAGCCGAACGCGAATTGTGCGCCGTGACCGAACTCATCATTCACGAAGGCCGCGATGGATGGCTGTTCCTCACCGGCGGATCGAATTTCGTCACGACGCTTTATGAACGTAACGGCGGGCATCTGCCGGACACAAACCTGCGCCGATGGCGCGACGCCATTCTCGAACGCAAGCGTCGTTGCGACGCGCTTGGCGTCGGCTACGCCCATCTCGTCGCGCCGGAAAAGCTGACGATCTACGGGCACAAGCAGGCCACGCCGCTCGTCAATGTCGATCTCGCGCGGGCGATCCGCCTGCAACAGCTCTTTCACGGCGACGCGCGCGCCGCCGGATGGGTCGATCTTGTCTGGCCGATGCGCGAGCGCCGCGATGAAGTCGAACTCTACTGGCGCAGCGACACCCATTGGACGCCGGAAGGCAGTCTGCTCGCCTATCGTCTTTTGTGCGACTCGCTTGAGCTGGCGCCGAACCAGGGATTGGCCCAGCGGCCTTGCAACACGCTTCACAAAATCATGGATCTCGGCGGCAAAGTCGATCCGCCGCGGTGGGAGGAAATTCGCGAAATCGACTGGATCGCCCACGCGCAACGAATCTACGCCAACGCCGTCGCGCGTATCCTCGAAAATCCGCTTCACGGCGGCGACATCCATGTTGGCGCGCATGTCGTCTACAGGAATGAAGAAGCGCCCAACAAAGTGCGAATTCTGCTTTTCGGCGATTCCTTCGCCGGCGTCGGACATGACCGTCTGACGGCGCAGCTCGCCGAAACGGCGAGCGAACTCATCTTTGTCTGGTCGGCCAATGTTGACTGGCGGCTCGTCGAGCGCGTGAAGCCCGATATCGTCATCACGCAGATCGCCGAGCGCTACATGGCGCTCGCGCCGAACGACCGGTTCAATCTGTGGCGCACCGAACTCAGCCAACTCATCAAGGCGCAACGTCGGGAAGCCGCGGCAAAGTGGCGGCGCGCTCGGGCCAGATGGGATCAGCGCGCCAAGAACGGACCATAGGTCTCGAGCGCCTCGCGCCAATCGTCGGGGTCGCGGATCAATTCCGCTAAGGCCTCGCCGCGGCGCGTCAGGCGACGAAACAGCCAGTCGCTTTCGCGATAGGCGCCGGGCCCTTCGATGAAATTCAGGCCGGCGAGCCTATCGAGACGCTCGATGATCTCTGACCGTGATATTTGCAGGAGCTGCGCCAACTCGCCGACGGCGAGGAAAATCGGCTCTGGAGGCGAGCGCTGAACGTTCTCCAGCGCCAGCAGAAGCGCTCTTAACGCTTCGACGTCGTCGCCGCGAACGCCTCGAGTCATCGGAAACGCCCGGCGACCGCAACAAAGCGAAAATCTGTACGCGCGTTCATGACGCGCGCTCCACGGCGCTTGAGGAGCGCATCGTCTCTGTGGTTCGGTCGCGAAAGGCAGGTTTGGCGAGCCTTATCGATGAATGTGGCGTTCGATCGGGCAAGACAGCGCCCTTTGCGATTGGATACCTATAATTTGGCAAGCGTCGCTTCGGCGGTCGAAACGGTGGCTTCGCCGGAATTTTCCTCGACATTGATCCATTTGACGACGCCGTCGTCAATCAGCGCCGAATAACGCTTGCCGCGCACGCCAAGCCCTGGCTCGGTGAGATCGAGCTCCAGTCCAAGAGCTTTGGCGAAGGTCGCCGAGCCGTCGGCGAGCGCCTCGATCTTGCCGCCGCCGCCTGATTCCTTCACCCAGGCGTCGAGCGCGAAAATATCATTGACCGCGGTGACCGCGACGGCGTCCACGCCCTTCGACTTGATTTCATCCGCCTTGGCGATGAACCCCGGCAGATGTTTCTTGTGGCAGGTCGGCGTATAGGCCCCGGGGACGCTAAAGAGCGCCACTCTGCGTCCCGCGAAATAATCCTTTGTGTTGACCGGCTCTGGTCCGTTCTTGCTCATGACGGTGAGCTTCACGTCGGGAAGTCGATCTCCAGCTTTGATGGTCATGCCCAATCTCGCTCTGGTAAAGGTGAGGCTCAGTCAAGATAGCGCAGTTCTCGCCCTTGTGTCGCGTCCGCCGGGCGACGCGCTTGCAACCGCACTTGTCGATGGCGCGGCGGCGAGTCAACATGCGCGCGCAGGGGTGGCGCGGACGATGCGTCTTTGGAGGGCGGACTGATGTCGGATTCTCAAAATGAGCACAACGGCAGGTCCCCGCCTGCCGCGTGGGTATGGAGTCAGTATCGCGGCGAACAACCCCATTCTCCCTCTCCGCCGGGGCTCGCGCGCGCGTCGAGGAGCGAGTCGCCGCCGAAGGACGCATCCGATGCTGATCGGCCGCCGCCACGACGCGGCGGCGCTGGCGGCGGGGCGATCGCCTTTCTGGTGGCGCTCGCCATTTTAACCCTCGCCGCCGCCTCATGGTGGCTCGCCGCCTCGCGTTCGCCGCCGCCGCCGGCTGCGCCCGACGCGCCGCCCGTAGAAGAAAGCGGAACGCCTCCCGACGCCGCGAATGCCGCGCCGCCGCCCGAAACCGAGGCCGCCCCGCCGACTGACCAAGGCGCCGCCCCGGCCGCAACGCCCGCCGAACCTGAGCAACAGCCGGGCGCGACCATGGAATCGGGCGAGAAGCGGAAAAAGTCGAAGAAGCGGCGTCACTAGATCAAGCTGCATTTGGGCGGAATCGCCCAAATGCAGCCAATGTGATCGATTCCAAAAGCTTAGAGCGCGGCTCAGGTGCGCCAAGGATGTTCGGGAAGGTCGCAGACGCCGAGCGTGTCGACGCCAGCCTGCGCGACGGCGTGATCGTTTTCGACTGCTGAACCGCTGACGCCGATGGCGCCGATCATGACGCCGTCGGCGTCGACGATCGGGAGGCCGCCCGGAAAGGTGATCAGCCCGTCATTCGAGTGCTCGATGCCGTAGAGCGGACCGCCGGGTTGCGACAGTTTGCCGATCTGACCGGTAGGCATGCCGAAGAAGACGGCGGTCTTGGCCTTTTTCATTGCGATGTCGATGCTGCCGACCCAAGCGTCGTCCATCCGCTCGAACGCCTTTAGAACGCCGCCGGAATCGACGACGGCGATGCACATCTGGGTTTTGAGTTCGATCGCCTTGCGGCGCGCCGCGTCAATCGCCTTGTGAGCCTGGTCGATCGATACATGCATTCGCCGATCTCCTTTCAGAAAAGAGCCGCTTCCGCTCTCGACGCTAAGCCGGCGCGCCCGCCCGTCGAGCGGACACAGACATGGCGATTAGACTGGGCCGCCAGACTTGGCGATTAGTTTTGGGTCGTCTCCACAGCGCGGGAGATCAGCGCCTTGGCGTCCGCGCTGTCCCAGGCGGCGGGACCGTTCATCAGCCCGATCTGGCACCCGTCGGGGCCGATCAGCATCGTGGTCGGCAGGCCCAGCGCTTTGCCGGACTGCTTCATCTCGAAGAAAATGTCAGCCTTGGGATCGCCGTAATAGGTCAGCGATTTGACGCCCGCTTCGGCGAGGAAAGCCTTCGGCCTCTCAAGACGCGTCGTATCGACGTTAATGGCGACGACTTCAAAATTGTTTCCCGTGAACGACTCTTGCAGCTTGTCGAGCGCGGGCATTTCTGCGCGGCAGGGGACGCACCAGGTCGCCCAAATATTGAGGAGCGTCGTCTTGCCCTTGAAGGCGCTGAGCTTGATTGGGGCGCCGTCCGGCCCCTTGAAGGCGTAGTCAGGGAGCTGTTGCGGCTTTGCGGCGATGTTCATTGCCGCAACCTCGCCCTTGGCGAGATCCTTTAGATCGGGAGCGATCTTGGCCGAGGCGGCGCAGGCGGGGTCGTCGCCGGTCGCGGGCGCCGCGGTTGGCTCAATCATTCCGCCCTGGCCCGCGCCTTCGTCGACTGCCGCTTCCGGCGGTTTCTTGCCGCCCATGCTGCCGATCACGTATAGAAACGCCACGCTCGCCGCTATCGTGATCAAGGCCGCCTTCACGACAAGCAGGAATGATCGCGGGGGGTGCGGCGGTTTCGACATCGGGCGCAGGCTCCGGGGCTAAAAATGAAGAGCAAGATATGGGGCGGGCGCTTCGAAAGCGCAACCGACAAGCTTCTGGAGGCGATCAATGTTTCGATCGACTTCGACAAGCGCCTCGGCCTGCAGGACGTCCGCGGCTCGCTCGCTCATGTCGCCATGCTCGCCGAAACCGGCATCGTTACGCGCGAGGATGCGGCGAAGATTATTGAAGGGCTGGAGCGAATCAAAGCGGACATCGAGAGCGAGCGGTTCGAATTTTCGCGCGCCCTCGAAGATATTCACATGAATGTCGAGTCACGGCTTGCAGAGCTGATCGGGCCGGCGGCGGGCCGCCTGCACACGGCGCGTTCGCGCAACGATCAGGTCGCGACCGATTTCCGCCTGTATATCCGCGATGAAATCGATGCGCTTGATCGTGAACTCGCCGATCTGCAACTCGCGCTCGCGAACCGCGCGTTGGAAGAGGCGGCGAGCGTGATGCCGGGCTTCACCCATCTCCAATCGGCGCAGCCGGTGACGCTCGGCCATCATCTTCTCGCCTATGTCGAAATGATCGCGCGCGACAGGGGACGTTTCCGCGACGCCCGCGCGCGGCTCAACGAATGTCCGCTCGGCGCGGCGGCGCTCGCCGGCACGAGTTTCCCGATCGACCGCGCGATGACGGCGCAAGCGCTCGGCTTCGACCGGCCGACCGCGAATTCGCTCGACAGCGTCTCCGATCGCGACTTCGTTCTGGAGACGCTAAGCGCAGCGGCGATCTGCGCCACTCATCTGTCGCGCTTTGCCGAAGAGCTCGTGCTGTGGACCACGCCGCAATTCGGCTTTATCGCGCTTTCCGACAAATTCACCACCGGCTCGTCGATCATGCCGCAAAAGCGCAACCCTGACGCCGCCGAACTCGCGCGCGGCAAATCGGGCCGCGTGATTGGCGCGCTCGTGGCGCTGCTTGTCGTCATGAAGGGACTGCCGCTCGCCTATTCGAAGGACATGCAGGAGGATAAGGAGGGCGCCTTCGACGCGCTCGACACGTTGTCGCTCTGCATCGCCGCCGTCGCCGGCATGGTCCGCGATATGCGCGTCGACCGCGCGCGGATGCAGGACGCGGCCGGCGCCGGCTACGCCACCGCGACCGATCTCGCCGACTGGCTGGTGCGGACGCTGTCGCTGCCGTTTCGCGAGGCGCATCACGTCACCGGCCGCATCGTGGCGCTCGCCGAAACGCGCGGCGTTGGGCTCGAAGAGTTGACGCTGGAGGAGCTGCGAACCGTCGAGCCCCGCATCAACGCCGAAGTGTTCGACGTGCTCGGAGTCGAGAAGTCGGCGCAGAGCCGCAGGAGCTTTGGAGGAACGGCGCCTGACAATGTGCGCGCCGCAGCGCAAGCCTGGCTCGACAGGCTGAAGGCCTGATGGACGACGTCGCGCCACGGCTTTCTCTCGCCACGCCGCCGCTCACGGAAGCGGCGGGTTTTGCGCCTGCGCTCAATGAAGCGCTCGCCGCTGGCGATATCGCGAGTCTGCTCATTCGTTTTGCGGGCGCGGACGACCGCGCGAATGAGACGATCGTTCGCGCGCTGGCGCCGGCGGCGCAGGAAAAGGATGTCGCCGTTCTTGTCGCGGCTTCCCCCAATGTCGCGCTGCGCGCCGGCGCCGACGGCGCGCATGTTTCCGGCTGCGGCGATGCGCTCGCCGAAGCGATCAAGAAACTCTCGCCGCGCTATATTGTCGGCGCCGGCGAAGTTGAAACGCGCGACGACGCCATGCGCGTGGGCGAAGCAGGCGCCGATTATGTGATGTTTTCGGATCGCGACACCGCCGCGCTGATCGAGCGCGTCGCCTGGTGGGCGGAGCTGTTCAACACGCCCTGCGTCGCCCGCGCCGCTACGCTCGCCGCCATCGCGCCGCTCGTTCAGGCTGGCGCCGACTTCATTCTGCTCGACGACGCCGTCTGGAGCGACGCGCGCGGTCCGGCGGCGGCTGTGGCTGAGGCGCAGGCGCGGCTCAACGGAGAAGGCAAATGACCGCAAGCCGTCCTCGCCCCACGGAAGGGAATGCGTCATTGCGAGGCGCGAAGCGCCGAAGCAATCCAGCAGCCGAACGGCGTGTGCTGGATTGCTTCGCTTTGCTTGCAATGACAGCGCTTGTCGCATGTTGCGTCTTCGTTCTCCCGCCCGCAGCCCGCGCCGCCAATGACGCGCCGCCGGCGCCAGATCTCGCCTTCGGCGCCTACCAGCGCGGCGATTATTCGGTCGCGATGAAGGAGGCGAAGAAGCGGATCGACGCCAACCCCAGGGACGCCGCGGCGCTGACGCTGATGGGGCAGCTTTATCTCGAAGGCGCCGGCGTGGCGCGTGATCTGTCTCTCGCGATGCAATGGTTCAAACGGGGCGCCGACGCCGGCGATGGGGAAGCGGCCTATCTCTATGGCGCAGCGGCGCTCAATGGCGCCGGCGCTCCGAAGAACCGCGCCGTCGCGCGCGCCTATCTCGAAAAGGCGGCGGCGCAGGATCGCCCTGCAGCTTTGCATCTTCTGGGAGAGCTTGCGCTCGAGAACGAGGGCGCGCCGTCAGACTTCGGAAAAGCAGCGGACTATTTCCGGCGCGCCGCAGAAATGGGAAACGCGGATTCGCTTTATGCGCTTGGCGTTCTCTACAAGACCGGCAGAGGCGTCGCCAAGGACGAGCGTGTCGCTGCTGACTGGTTCAAGCGGGGCGCCGAACTCGACTTCGCGCCGGCGATGGTCGAATTCGCGGTTTTGCAGTTCAATGGCGTCGGCGTGCCGCGCGACCGCGCCGCCGCGGCGCAATGGTTTCGCAAAGCGGCGGCGAAGGGCAACGCCGTGGCGCAAAACCGCCTCGCGCATATCCTCGCGCAAGGGCTCGGGGTAGAGGCCAATCTCGCCGAGGCGCGGGAGTGGCGCGACAAGTCGCGCGAAGCTGGCTTGAACGATCCTTCGCTCGACTATCTCTCGAACGCGTCCGATCCGCGCAAGCCCGCCGCGGACAAATGAGTGAGGTCGCGAGCGCGGCGACGCAGCGAACCGTCGCCTTCCTTCGCCGTTTCATCAAGCCGCATGTCCAGTCGCTGACGGCGCCGGCGCGCGTCCTGCAAGCGCTCCTTGAAAGATTGTCTCCCGAACGGCGCGCGCCCTTTGCGCCGCAAATTCCCGGCGATTGGCTCGAGGCTTCAGGCGGGGCAGTCGCAACGCTGTTCTATCTTCACGGCGGCGCCTTCCTGATTGGTTCGCCGCGACTCTTTCGCTATGCCGCCCGCGAATTCGCCCGCGCCGGCTTCGATGTCTTCACGCCGGCCTATCGACTTGCCCCCGAGCATGTCTTTCCCGCCGCGCTCGAAGATGTGTTGCGCGCTTACAAAACCTTCGCAGAGGCGCGGCCGGGGCCTTTCGTCATTGTCGGCGACTCCGCCGGCGGCGGCCTCGCGGTCTCGTTGATGCTGCGTATCCGCGATGAAGGTTTGCCGCCACCCGCTGCCGCGGCGCTGTCCTCGCCCTGGGTCGATCTCGCCGCGACCGGCGCCTCAATTCGCGAGAACGAAGCGCGCGACCCTTGGTTCACGCGCAAGGACATATTGCTCGGCGCGAGAGCCGCGCTTGGACGCGAGAGCGCAAGAAATCCGCTTGCGTCGCCGATCTACGCCGATCTTTCCGGCCTCCCGCCGATGCTCGTTCACGCTGGCGCCGACGAAGCGCTGCGGGACGACTCGACTCGACTCGTGGCGCGCGCACGGCAGGCGGGCGTGGACGCAAGTCTCGAAATGTGGCCCTGTGTGCCTCACGCCTGGCAGTTGATGAGCTTTCTTCCCGAAGCGCGCGAGTCGCGCGCGAAGGCGATCGAATTCCTGAAGGCGCGCCTCGTTTAAACGTCGGTGCATGCCGCGCGCTTGGCGCCGGCCATCGCCTTATTCGGCCGCCAGAGGCATTTCGTCCGGCATGCCCCGTCCGGAGCGCGTGAGAAAGCGATGGCACTGCTGTTCGCGGTCATAGCCGAGCAGCGTGCCGAGCATGAAGTCTTCCTCCGCGGCGAGCGCATTGAGCGGACGGGTGACGATGGCGCGCGCCACGGCGACGAAGGCGGGCCGGCCAAAGAAGAGATTGGCCTTGACCGGGCTGAGGTCCTGGACGAAGCGCGGGATGCCATGCGCATCCAGCCTGCCGAGCGCCAGCGCCAGCTCCGGTCGAGTGACGGTCATCAGAAACAGGCTGCGAACGCCTCTCCCATATTCGTAGATATTGTGGTGAATGAGCCGCAGCATCGGCGCGGTTTCGACGGATCGATAGGGCGCGGACGAGAGGGGCGGAACGCCGTCGCAGATCAAAGTAACTGGCTCAGCCATGCGGTCACTCTTTTTTCTGTCATGCCGGATTGGGTGTCTTGGTCGAGGGCGAGGCCCACGAACTTGCCGTCCCGCTCGGCGGTGGAGCCGACATAGTCGTAGCCGGCGGTTTCGGTGAAGCCGATTACCATTGCGCCGAGCGCCGACACTTCGTCGTAGAGGATGCCCGTCGCGTCCACGAAGGAGAGCGGATAGGTCTGTTGGTCGCCGGTGCCGAACAGGGCGACTTTCTTGCCCTTCAGATTGGCGCCGCGCAGCTTGTCGATGTTCTCTTCCCAATCCGTCTGCAGCGTGCCGTCGCCATAGGTCGGCGAACCGAGAATCAGCAGATGGCAATTCTCGAAGTCGTCCGTCGTCGCGTCCTTAATGTCGATCGACCGCCCCTGGCACTTTTTCGAAATTTTGGAAGCTACCCCCTTCGTCGCGCCGCCGTCGGAACCGAAGATAACCGTGATGCTCATGCCCGCGCCTCTTCCGCGAAATTTAGTCGACGAAATCGGCGGCTCGCGAGAAGTTCCTTACAGTTCTTCTATTGCTAAACGCCGCCAAGGACGCGCATAGCGTATCGCATGTTCAGCACTGGTAAAAATCATATGTTTTGGAATCCGTGTAATGATCCAGGCTGTATTCTGGATTTATTGTAATTACGAAGTGCAGTGTTAGTTTGGCGGAGACGAACGAAAGATTCCGGCGCGCCGATCAGCGCCTGGCGCTGCCCCATGGACCGCGGGGCGGCGACAGCGGCGCACGCCCGTCCTTGGGCAGGAAGGAGGCTCCGGCTTGGCGCGACGCGTCGATCGTTTCTGACGGCGCCTGTCCGAGTTCAACCGACGTATCCCGGCCGCCCGCGAATTCGATCAAGGCCGCGATGCGCGCGTCGACGCTTGGATGAGTCGCGAACCAGCCCGACCCCGGATGAAGCGCCGGCGATTCGATGAAGAAATACTGCATGCGCGACGGCATCGCCGGAATCGCCGCATGCGCCTCGATCTTACGCAGCGCCGAAATCATCGCGTCGGGGTTTTTGGTCAGTTCGGCGCTGCCGGCGTCGGCGAGGTATTCGCGCGAACGCGACAGCGCGAAGCGGATCAGCACCGAGGCGCCCCAGCTCAGCGCGATGATGACAAGCGCGAGGAGAATGGCGAGCGCGGCGCCGCCGTTTCCTCGTCGTCCATTGTCGCGCTCTGGACGATGCGGCGAGAAGCCGAACGGGAAATCCCAGCGGCGAATCGTCAGATCGGCGACGAAGGCGAAAATGCCGGCGAAAATCACCGCGATCACGAGAAGCTGGGCGTCGCGGTTGCGAATGTGGGTCAGTTCATGCGCGAGCACCGCTTCCAGTTCGGCGTCGGTCAGCTCGCGCGTCAGGCCGCGGGTCACAGCGATCTTATATTGTCCCTCTTTCAGCCCCGAGGCGTAAGCGTTGAGCGCGTCGCTCTCGATGATCTGCAGCGCCGGGATCGGCACGCCGCGCGAGATGCACAGGTTTTCGAGCAGATTATAAATTCGCGGCGACTCGGCGCGAGATAGATTCGCGGCGCCGGTGGCGAAGTCGATCATCTTCTGGTGGAAGAGATAGGCGATGGCGAACCAGACGCCGGCCGCGATGACGCCGATCGGCCAGCCGCGCTTCAAATCGTCGACGGCGAGCATGAAAATGTAGCGGAACGGCGCGCCGGGATGAACGCTCATCGCTTCGACGATGAGCGCGAAGGAGAACATCAGCGCCAGCAGCAGGACGACGAAGCCGGCGAGCAAAAAGGCCGAGCGCAGCTCATTGGCGCGAATGTAGGAGTAAAGGCCGTAGGCTTTGAACATTGTCTTTTCCGCCAAAATCGTCGCTGTCATCCCCGACGCGCGAGAAGCGCGCGATCGGGAATCAAGCAAGCGCTTGAACTGGGTTCCGCTGAAT
Source organism: Methylocystis sp. (assembly GCF_050246715.1). Taxonomy (NCBI): domain Bacteria; kingdom Pseudomonadati; phylum Pseudomonadota; class Alphaproteobacteria; order Hyphomicrobiales; family Methylocystaceae; genus Methylocystis; species Methylocystis sp. The sequence goes on along the minus strand of NZ_JBFWVN010000001.1, from coordinate 168,725 downwards.
CTGTAATCCCGATCGAGCCCGCGGCCATCGGGAATGAGAGTCAGCCATTCGCGCGCGCCTAAAACTCCACCTTCGGGGCGGTTTCGATCGCGCGCTGCTGGGTCTCGTCGAGTTCGAAATAGTCGAGCGGCTCGAAGCCGAAGCGCTGCGCGATGAGGAAGCCAGGAAAGCCTTCCCGCGTGGCGTTGTATTCGGCGACGGTGTTGTTGAGGAACCGCCGCGCCGCGGAAATCTTGTTCTCAATGTCCGACAATTCGCTCTGCAGCTGCTGGAAGTTCTGATTGGCCTTCAGATCGGGGTAGGATTCTGAGAGCGCGATCAGCCGCGAGAGCGCTCCGGTCAACACGCCTTCGGCGGCGCCCTGCTGCGCCGGACCCTGCGCCGACACGGCGGCGTTGCGCGCCTTGACCACGTCTTCGAGGGTGCTTTTCTCATGGGTGGCGTAGCCCTTCACCGTCTCGACGAGATTGGGCACGAGGTCGTGGCGCTGCTTGAGCTGCACATTGACGTCGGAGAAGGCCTGTTTGCTGCGCTGGCGCAGCGACACAAGGCCGTTGTAAACGCCGACCAGCCAGAAGCCGACGGCGGCAATGAGCCCCAGAAATATCAGCAAAGCCATGGCGCGCGCTCCCAGTGGCGCGCCGCCTCCGCGCGGCGGCGATCGCTTTTTGCGCCTGCATGTTATCCGCCTTTGGCGGCCTAGGCAAAGATGCGGTTTGGACGATCGCGAAACCTTTTTATGCTGACCGCGTTGTTCTATCGCGTTCGTTGGGCGCTGCGGCGGCGGAGCGTTTTTACAGAGGAGTTATTTCTATGCGTTGTTCCTGCATCAACTGCATCGTTCCGCCACATATTCTTTTGCGGCTTGTCGAGAGCGACAAAAAGGAGTTGCGCCAGATCGCCATGCGCACCCTGCTGACGACAACCCGTTTGCGCGGCCAGAGATCGATTCGCGCGAATCTGACGCTTTCAAACATGGGCGCAGCGCAGCGCACGGTTTATGATTGCCGCAATTCGACCAATCTGTCCGGAGCGCGAGTCGCGCGCACCGAGGAAGGGCAGGCGTCATCCGACGCAGCCGTTAACCGAGTGTTCGACGGTCTCGGCGCGACGCGCGATTTCTATAAAGAGGTCTACAGACGAGACTCGATTGACGGCCGAGGCATGCGACTTAATGGCTTCGTCCATTACGACCGGGACTACAACAATGCGTTCTGGGATGGGAGCGAGATGGTCTTCGGCGACGGCGACGGCATGCTGTTCAGCGATTTCACCGGCTCGCTCGACGTGATCGGCCATGAGCTGACCCATGGCGTCACCGAGACCAGCGCCGGGCTGGTCTATCACCGGCAGTCCGGCGCGCTGAATGAGTCGGTCTCCGACGTGTTCGGCTCGCTCGTGAAGCAATGGAGCTTGAATCAGTCCGCCGAGGACGCCGACTGGCTGATCGGCGCCGACATTTTTACGCCGGCGATCGCCGGCGACGCGCTCCGCTCGCTCAAGAATCCGGGGAGCGCCTATGACAACGACATATTCGGAAAGGATCCTCAGCCCGACCACATGAGCCGATATGACGACCTGCCAGATACGGAAGAAGGCGACTTCGGCGGCGTTCACATCAACTCGGGCATTCCCAACAAGGCCTTTTACATCGTCGCGACAGAGATCGGCGGCTACGCCTGGGAAGCGCCCGGGCACATCTGGTATGAATCGCTGAAGGCGTCGAGCCCGACGACCGACTTCAGAGGCTTCGCCGAACTGACCTTCATGATGGCGGACCGTCTCTACGGGGCAGGGAGCCGGGAACAGCAGGCGGTTGCTTCCGCTTGGCAGGAAGTCGGGGTTCGCGTCCCTCCGGTCGTTGCGCGCATGGAGACCCCGCCACGGGCGCGTCGGGGCAACGGCCAGGCGCAACGCGAGGAGGATTCGCTCGCCGCGCTTTCGCGGCAGGTCGCGGCGCTCGCGGAACAGGTGTCGGCGCTCTCTCGGGAGGTGAACAGCGCCAAGCCGCGGCGCGTTTCGACGCGCAATTGAACCGGGCGCCGTCGGCGGCGCGCTGACGCGATTTTCGCGGGAGAACGATGATCGTTTCCTTGTCCAAGCATGGCGGTCTGGCGGCGGGCATACGCCTGCGGCAGCCGCCCCTCGTGGTTGACGCGAAGGCGCTGCCGCCGGAAGCGGCGCGCGATCTCGGCAAAATGATCGACGCCGCGGTCAAGGCGGGCGAGCCTCCCTCGCCCGCCGAGCCGCATCCCGACAGCATGTCCTATACAATCACGGTCGAGCGGGGAGGGACCACTGTCACGCTCAAGGCGCGAAATTCAGCGATGAGCTCCCCTTTCCGCGAGTTGCGCGACTGGATAGAAAGGCACGGCCGTCGTAACTAGGCGAAGGCCTCCCGATTGCGTTTGACGCACGCTCCAAGCGCGCCTATCTCTTGGAAACGCACTCGGAAACGCAAAGAGCCACGGCGAACATTAATGGCCATTCTGCCGATCATCACGCTTCCGGACCCGCTGCTGCGAAAGGTCTCTGAGCCGGTCGACCGGGTTGACGACGAGGTGCGGCGTCTGCTCGACGACATGCTGGCGACGATGTACGAGGCGCCGGGCATCGGCCTGGCCGCGATCCAGGTCGCCGTCGCCAAGCGCATCGTTGTCGTCGATATCGGCAAGACCGAGGAGACGCGATCGCCGCTTTTCTTGATCAACCCGGAAATCATCTGGGCGTCGGAGGAGCTGCGCGTCTATCAGGAGGGCTGCCTCTCGGTGCCCGACTATTACGAGGACGTGAAGCGGCCGACGCGGGTGCGCGTGCGCCATCTTGACCGGGACGGCGCGGCCCAGGAATTCGACGCGGACGGCCTGCTAGCCACCGTGGTGCAACATGAGCTCGAGCATCTCGAAGGCGGTCTCTTCATCGACCATCTGTCGCGCTTAAAGCGCGAGCGGGTGGTCAAGAAGTTCAACAAGGCGGCGCGCTTTGACGAAATCGCCGCCGAGCGTCGCGCCGCCGCCGAGCGTCAGTCGGAACAAGCCGGGGCCTGACGATTGCGCAACGGCATGCGCGTCGTCTTCATGGGCACGCCTGAATTCGCCGCCCGCCTGCTCACCGAAATCGTCTCGCGGGGCCATGAGGTCGCGGCGGTCTATACGCAGCCGCCGCGTCCTGCCGGCCGCGGCATGGGCGAGAAGAAGTCCGCCGTGCATCTTATGGCGGAGAGTCTTAAGCTTCCTGTCCGCACGCCGAAAAGCCTGAAGACCGCCGAGGCGCAGGCGGAATTTGCGGCGCTCGACGCCGATGTCGCGGTCGTCGCCGCCTATGGCCTGCTGCTCCCCCAGCCGATCCTTGATGCGCCGCGATATGGCTGCCTCAATCTGCATGGCTCACTGCTGCCCCGCTGGCGCGGCGCCGCGCCGATCCAGCGCGCCATCATGGCGGGCGACGCCGAGAGCGGCGTTATGGTGATGAAGATGGAGGCCGGTCTCGACACCGGCCCCGTTGCTTTGACGGCAAAGACCCCGATCGACCCCGAGATGACGGCGGGCGAATTGCACGACCGTCTCGCCGAGCTCGGCGCGCCGCTGATGGGCGAGGCGCTCGACCTGCTCGCGAAGGGCGAATTGCGTTACGCGCCGCAGTCCGAAGAGGGCGCCTGCTATGCGCAAAAGATAGAAAAGGGCGAGGCGCGGATCGATTGGCGCCGTCCGGCGCAGGAGCTCCACAATCTCGTGCGCGGCCTCTCGCCCTTTCCGGGGGCGTTTTTCGAAACCGATCTCGGCCATGGCGTGGAACGCGTGAAAGTTTTGCGCACGCATGTCGAAGCAGGAGAGGGGACGCCGGGCGCCGCCCTCGACGATGAGGGCCTCATCGCCTGCGGCGCGGGCGCGCTGCGGCTGTTGCGCGTCCAGCGCGCCGGCAAGGGCGAGATGGATTTTGGCGAATTCGCGCGCGGCCGCCGACTGACGAAGGGCGTGGCGTTGGCATGAGTTTGATGCTCGACTTGCGCGCGTCACGCTCCCGTCGACGGGCTCGCCCGCATAAGGGGACGCCCGTCCGCCTTCGGCGCCCCGGATCGCGAGAGATTTCAGCTCGAATAGAGTGTGAAATTCATCGTGAATGTGTCATGTTTTCAGTATGACGAAACCGCCCGCTCCCGATCCGATCCTGGCGCGCTTCCGATCCGCGCTCGCGCAGGCCTATGGCGAGCGGTTGCAGCGCGCTGTCTTGTTCGGCTCGCGGGCGCGAGGCGACTCTCAGCCTGATTCTGATTACGACGTCGCGGTTTTCTTACGAGAGCCAGAGAGCTTCTGGCAAGAAAGCGGACGTCTCGCCGAGATTGAGACCGACATTCTTTACGACACTGGAGCGGTGATCAACGCACTGCCCTTTTCCGCCGGAGCCTATGGCGCGCGTACCCCGCTCATGCATGAGATTCGGCGCGACGGCCTCGATCTGTGACGCAGCCTGAAACAGTCGCCTATCTCGCCAAAGCGCAACAGGCTTTGAAGGAAGCGCGCATCGTCGCCGCCAACCATCTCGCCGAGGCTGCTGGGCGAGCAGCCTATCTCGCCGCCTACCATGCTGCGCAGGCGCTTATTTTTGAACGCAGCGGAAAGGCTGCAAAAAGTCACAATGGCGTCCGCAGCGAATTCGCGCGCCTCGCGAGGGATGAACCGCGCATCGATAGGCAGTTCGTTACTTTTTTGGCGCGCGCATACAATCTCAAGGCCACGGCCGATTACGCCATTGGCGCCGACGGGCGCATCAGCCTTTCTGAAGCGGCACAGGCGATCGAAAGCGCGGCGGAATTCGTCGACGGCGTTTCTCGAGTGCTATCGTCGGAAAATTGAAGTGAACCCGCATTCCGTCGATGAGACTCCGCGAATTCGATACAGCTTCCGACAGCGTAAATGCCCCGCTTTGCACTGACGATTGAATATGACGGCGCGCCTTTCGTCGGCTGGCAGCGGCAGGCGAATGGGATTTCCGTCCAGCAACGGCTCGAAGAGGCCGTCGCCGCGATCAACGGCGGCGCGCGCGCAATCGTGCAGGGGGCGGGCCGCACCGACGCCGGCGTTCACGCGCTCGGACAGGTGGCGCATGTCGATCTCTCCCGCGACTGGCGCGCCGATCGGCTGCGCGACGCGATCAACGCGCATCTGAAGCCCGATCCGATCGCAGTGCTGTCCGTGCGCGCGGTCGGCGATGATTTCGAAGCGCGCTTTTCGGCGATTGGCCGCCACTATCTCTATGTCATCGAAAATCGCCGCGCCCCGCTGGCGCTCGGCCTCGGCCGCGCCTGGCATGTCAAGCGGCCGCTCGACGCGCAAGCGATGCATGATGCGGCGCAGTCGCTTGTCGGCCGCCACGACTTCACCACCTTTCGCGCCGCCGAATGCCAGGCGAATTCGCCGTTGCGCACGCTGGAACGTCTAGACGTGCGTCGCGACGGCGAACGCATCGAGATCGTCGCTTCGGCGCGCTCCTTCCTGCATCATCAGGTGCGCTCGATGGTCGGGTCGCTGGAGCATGTCGGCAGCGGCAAGTGGCGCATCGAGGATCTGGCGCTGGCGCTTCACGCGAAAGACCGTGCGCGCTGCGGACAGGTCGCGCCGCCGCACGGTCTCTACCTTGTCGCTGTCGATTATTAGCGAGCGCCGCCGCCCCTCACCGCTTGTCGTCCGTTCCCGCAGCGCCGTCGGGCGAGAGCTTGTCCCCGTGTTTTGACGCTGGCGGCTTCTTTGCTGGAAATTTTCGGGCGCCGGAGGGGTTAGCGGATCTTTCTTCCTTCGCGAGCGCCCCGTGAATGGGGAGGAAACTCGCGGACAACACCGCAGCCAAGACGCCGTTCACGCAGGGTCGCTGATTCATCACTTGATGGTCCCCTCAAAGATGAGAGCCCCCGCCGAATCAATCGGCCCGCCCGGCAGACATCAGGCGGTTCAACGATGATGAAGTTGGGTCGCGGTCACGCCTGCGTTGCGGTGATTTCATGACGCAATTCGCACAATTCGCTGCAGGTCGATGAAAATGGTTAATCAAATCCTAAGAAAAACAGGCGCTGATGTTTAGCCGTCGGCCGATTCAGTTTCTTCCGGCTTGATCGCCTCGCTTGGCGATGATTCGTTCTTGACCGGCAAGGTGGAGGGAATCCGGACGACCGGCCGCTGCGCCGTCGGAGTCTTCTCCTGCGCCAGCGCGCCGTGAATAGGGATGATGCTCGCGGACAGGACCGCGGCGAGAATGCCGTTTACGCAGGGCCGACGATTGGTCATGTGTCCTCCCTCGATATCACGGCCCCGACTCAGCTGCCGCTGCGCGCATTGAGAGTCAAAAAAGTGGCGAGAAAGCGTCGAGATTAGATGGACGCTCGCCAGCCCCAGTTCAAGAGCCGCTGAACCAGTTGTAGCCCTTGTCCTCCCAGTAGCCGCCAGAATAGTCGTTCGCCACGAAGATTTCATGAATGAATTTGGGGTTCTTGAATCCAAGTTTGGTCGGAATTCGCAGGCGTAGCGGATAGCCATATTTGGCGTCCGCGAAATCGAGCGCCAGCAGCGTTTGCGGATGCAGCGCGCTCGGCATGTCGATGCTCGAATAATATTTGTCGGCGCATTTGAATCCGACGTAGCGCGCCGTGAGATCGGCGCCAATTCTTTCCAGAAAATGCCGGAAGGAGACCCCGCGCCATTTGCCGATCGCGCTCCAGCCCTCGACGCAGACCAGGCGAGTGATCTGGCTCGACTGCGGCAGCGCGCGCAATTCGGCGAGGCTCCAGGGCCGCTTGTCGGCGATGAGTCCGGAAAGCTGCAGCCGGTAGCTCTCGCCGTCGATGCGGGGAATATCCTTCTCTTCATAATAGGCGTTGAAGGGGAAGGGCGTCGCGACGTCGGCTTCGGCATAGGTCGGCGCAAGTCTTGAGGGGTCGAACAGCGCCGCCTGCATTTTGTCGTTGAAGCGCGACATGGCGAAAAGCAGCCGATCGACGGCGTCATCGTCCTTTAAGGTGCAGCCAGAGAGCAGGGACAGCGCCCCAAGCGACAGGCCCTGCTTGAGAAAGAGCCGGCGCTCGAGCCGCGCAATCTGCGGCCGGAAGGCGGGAAGAGGCGACCGCTTCATCGCGACTCCTGCGCGCGGCCGGTGAACATCGGCGCGAGCACGCCTTTGACGCCGACGGCGAGGCCGATATGGACGACAAGAAAGGCGACGATGCCGGCCATGGCGAAGAAATGCACGAGCCGCGCCGTCTCATAGCCGCCCATCAGCGCCGTCAGCCCTTGAAGCTGCACGGGCTTCCAGATGGCGAGACCGGAGAGAATGGCGACGATCACGGCAAGAATGACGCCGACATAGAGCAGCCGCTGCGCGGCGTTGTAGCGGCCCGGCGCATGTTCGAGTCGTCCCTGGCTCGCGTGAACGACATCGTCGAGCGCGCGCCCGAAGGAAATCGGCAGAAAGCGCCGCCGGAAATGACCTGAAACAATGCCGTAAGCGACATAGGCCGCCCCGTTGAGAGCTAAGAGCCACATGGCGGCGAAATGCCAGGCAAGCGCGCCGGCAAGCCAGCCGCCAAGCGTAAAACCAGGTGGAAATTCGAAGCGAAAGAGCGGCGAGGCGTTGTAGATGCGCCAGCCGCTCAGCACCATGACGAAAATCGCCAAGGCGTTCACCCAATGCGTCACCCGGATGAAGAGCGGGTGAATCGCGCGCGGCGTCGTTGTGCGGGCCGCATCAGCCATCGCGGCTTCTCCTCTTTGCGAGCCAACATATGGCGTGCAGGGCCGAAAGCCCAGGGACGCGCCGCCGCGTTGACAGGCCGACCGCCTTCGCCCATGACGGCGAAGCTTTTATCACGCGGGAATATGGCGGCTCATGCGCGTCTTCGTTACCGGCACGGCGGGCTTCATCGGCTTTCATCTGGCGAAGCGATTGCTCGACGCCGGCCATCTTGTCGATGGCTTCGACGGCATGACGCCCTATTACGATCCCAATCTCAAAGAAGCGCGACGCGCCATTCTGCTGCGGACCAACGGCTATCGCGACACGATCGCGATGCTCGAGGACATGGAGGCGCTGACCCGCGCCGCCGAGCAGGCGGCGCCCGACGTCATCATCCATCTCGCGGCGCAGGCGGGGGTGCGCTACTCGCTGCAAAATCCGCGCGCCTATGTCGACGCCAATCTCGTCGGCGCCTTCAACGTCCTGGAGATCGCGCGACTCCTGAAGCCGCGTCATTTTCTCTTCGCTTCGACAAGCTCGGTCTATGGCGCGAGCCCCACCGTGCCTTTTCAGGAGAGCGATCGGACCGATTTCCCTCTCACTCTTTATGCGGCGACGAAGAAGGCCGGCGAAGCCATGGCGCATTCCTATGCGCATTTGTGGTCGATCCCGACGACGATGTTTCGCTTCTTCACCGTTTACGGTCCCTGGGGCCGGCCGGACATGGCGCCGTTGAAATTCGTCGACGCCATCGAGAACGACCGGATCATCGACATTTATAATCACGGCGACATGTCGCGCGACTTCACCTATGTGTCGGACTTGGTCGAAGGCGTCGTTCGCCTGATCGATTGCGTTCCAAAACGGGACTCCGGCGACGACAGCGTTTCGCCGGTCGCGCCCTATCGCATCGTCAATATCGGCCGCGGCGCGCCGGTGAAGCTTCTCGACTTCATCGACACGATCGAAAGAACGCTCGGCAAAAAGGCGAAGCGCAATTATCTCGACATGCAGCCCGGCGACGTGCCGCGCACCTTCGCCAGCGCCGATTTGCTCGAGCGACTGACGGGCTACCGCCCGCATACGTCGATCGACGAAGGCGTCGTGGCGCTCGTCGACTGGTATCGGGAGTATCGCCGCGATCATGGGGAATTGGCGTATTGACGCTTTGCTTGAATGACGAGCGCCCGATCACCCTGCCTTTCGAGGGTGATGCGTGGCTTCACGCAAGCCAGTCCGGGACGCGGTCCATCGCGATGATTTCTTCGACGCTTTGGCGCTTGCGAATGACGGCGTAACGCGCGCCGTCGACCAAAACTTCCGGAACCAGCGGGCGCGTATTGTACGTGCCCGACTGCACCGCGCCATAGGCGCCCGCCGTCAGCACGCAGAGCAAGTCGCCGGCGCGCGGTTCGATCAATTCGCGTCCATGGGCGAGATAGTCGCCGGTCTCGCAGACCGGCCCGACGACGTCGGCGACGATTCTTTGCCTATCGGCGCGCTCGCGCACCGGGATGATGTCGTGCCAGGCGTCGTAGAGCGTCGGGCGGATCAAATCGTTCATGCCGGCGTCGACGATGACGAAGGTCTTGGCGTCGCCATGCTTCACATAGATGACGCGCGTAATGAGCACGCCGGCGTTGCCGACGATGAGCCGTCCCGGCTCAAGCGCCAGCCTGCAGCCAAGACCGCCGAAATGTTTGCGGACGATCTTCGCGTATTCTTCGGGATGGTAGGACTGCGGATCGTCGCCCTCGTGATAAGGAATGCCTAAGCCGCCGCCGAGGTCGACATGCGAAATCGCATGGCCGTCAGCGCGCAGGTCGCGCACCAGTTCGGCGAGAAGCGAAAAAGCTTCGTCGAAGGGCGCGAGATCGGTGAGCTGCGAGCCGATATGCATGTCGGCGCCCACGATCTCGATGCCAGCGAGCTTCGCCGCGAAGGCATAGACCTCCCGCGCGCGCGACAGCGGCACGCCGAATTTGTTTTCGGCGAGGCCGGTGGAAATCTTCTTATGGGTCCGCGCGTCGACGTCCGGATTGACCCGCAGCGACACGCGGGCGGCGCGCCCCAGCGCGACCGCGGCCTGGGAGAGGGCTTCAAGCTCCGGCTCCGACTCGACGTTAAAACAGAAGATGCCGGCGCGAAGCGCCGCGGCGATCTCCTCCGCCGTCTTGCCGACCCCGGAAAAGGTGATTTTTTCCGGCGCAACGCCCGCGGCGAGCGCCCGCGCCAGCTCGCCGCCGGAAACCACATCCATGCCGGCGCCTTCTTGCGCGAGAAGGCGCAGCACGGCCTGATTGGAATTGGCCTTCACCGCATAGCAGACGAGCGCGTCGAGACCTGCGAAGGCTTGCGAAAACACGCGGTAGTGGCGCCGGATCGTCGCCGCCGAATAGCAGTAGAAGGGCGTCCCGACCTCATCGGCGAGCCTTTCCACGGCGATCTCCTCGGCGTGGAGCGCGCCGTTCCGGTAGGCGAAAAGATGCATCGGACTAGAGCAGCGGGTCGAGCGGGAAGGGATATTGATCCGGCGGTCGATTGCCGATGGTGCCGGGAATTGGCGGCGCCGGGGCGTTGGAAGGCGGAGGCGCCCCATGCGCCGCGGCTTTGGCTTGCGCGGCTTCGGCTTCAGACCGAAGAATCGCGCCGCGCGCCTGGGTCTCGGGCGGAAGCTCCAATTGGCCGCGCCGGCCGCAAGCGCCAAGGCTCGCGGCGATGAGCGCCAGCGCAAGAGCCGCCACGCAGCGGCGGGTGAGGAGCGGCAATCGAGGCGTCACGGCGATTCGTCCCAAGGGAATGCCGGCGCACTATAGCGATGAAGCAGAAAAAGGCGAGGGCGCCGGCGCGAAGCGCCGAGCGTCTCTTTTCGCGCGAAGAGGGCTCTACTTGCGATCGATTCCGGCCGGGCGACACCCGCGCCGGTCAAGGCGACATCCTCATAACATGCTTAAGAAGTCGTTGATCGATCCCGAGGCTCTGAAACGCGACGCGCCAGGAAGCGGCTGAAGCGGTCGACTGGGGAGATCGCTTTGGTCCGAGCCCCGTTAATCGAAAAAGCTCGAATATCCAGGCTATTCACCGGTTCTCCTTTACGATTGGGCGTTGCCGTGGTTAGGTCGGGAATGGCCAGCGTTCTGCGTTTATTCGCCACTCTCGCCGCGGTCGTTCTTCTGACGACCCTCCCCGCGGGCGCCGCGGTGCGCATCCGAATCGACCTTGCTGCGCAGAGGCTCGAGGCGGTCACGCCGCAGGGCGAGACCGTGACCTGGAAAATCTCAAGCGGCCGCCGGGGGTACGAAACGCCTACGGGACATTACGGCGTCATGCGCATGGAGGCCGACCATCATTCGGACGAATATGAGCAGGCGCCGATGCCCTATTCGATCTTCTTTTCTCCGCGCGGCCTCGCCATCCACGGCAGTTACGAGCGCGGTCTGGGCCGTCCGCTCTCCCATGGCTGCGTCCGGCTCGCGGTTCCCAACGCGCGCCAACTCTACGAGTGGGTCGAAAAGCATGGCGCGACGATCGAAATCACTGGCGGCGCCGGCGGCGGTCGGGCGATCGCCCGCGAAGAGGTCGATCGCCCGCGCGCGGCTCGCCCGCAGCGCTCCGCGCAGCAGCCCATGTACCGCCCGGCGTACCAAGAGCCGGCCTACCAATCCTATTTTGGAGACTTCCCCTTCTAACCGACGCCCGCCGTTGCATCTTGGCAACAGTCATCGACAGAATCGCTGTGAAGGGCGCGGCGCGTTTGCTGGGGCGTCACTTAGCGGGTAATGCTCGGATTTCTGGCGCTTGTTGATGACCGAGCAGAGTAGAGCCGTTGACGACATCCAAGACCCCCCTCCTCGACCGGATCGCCACCCCCAAAGACTTGCGCAAGCTGCGTCCCAATGAGCTCAAGCAGGTCGCCGACGAGTTGCGCCACGAAACGATCGACGCCGTCTCGGTCACCGGCGGGCATCTGGGGGCGGGCCTCGGCGTCGTCGAGCTGACGGTCGCTCTGCACTATGTTTTCGACACGCCGCGCGACAAGCTGATCTGGGACGTCGGCCACCAGACCTATCCGCATAAAATCCTCACCGGCAGGCGCGACCGCATCCGCACCCTGCGCATGGGTGGCGGGTTGTCCGGCTTCACCAAGCGGGCAGAAAGCGAATATGACGCCTTCGGCGCCGGCCATTCCTCGACCTCGATTTCAGCCGGGCTCGGCATGGCCGTGGCGCGCGACCTTGCCGGCGGCGACAATCACGTCGTTGCGGTGATCGGCGACAGTTCGATGTCCGCCGGCATGGCCTATGAGGCCTTGAACAACGCCGGGGCGCTGCACTCTCGCCTGATCGTCATCCTCAACGACAACGACATGTCGATCGCCCCGCCGACGGGCGCCATGTCGGCCTATCTCGCCCGCCTCGTTTCCGGCGGCGCCTATCGCTCGATCCGCGAGGCGGCCAAACAGCTCGCCAGCCATCTGCCGCGCTTCATCTACGACAAGGCGCGCAAGGCCGAGGAGTTTTCGCGCAGCTTCATCACCGGCGGCACCATGTTCGAGGAGCTCGGCTTCTACTATGTCGGGCCGATCGACGGGCATAATCTCGACCATCTGCTGCCCGTGCTCAAGAATGTCCGCGATAAGGACGACGGCCCGGTGCTGGTCCATGTCGTCACCCAGAAAGGCAAGGGCTTCGGACCGGCGGAGGAATCGGCCGACAAATGCCACGCCGTCAATAAATTCGACGTCGCGACCGGCATTCAGATCAAGCCCAAGGCCAACGCCCCGACCTATACCAATGTATTCGCCAAGGCGCTGATCGCCGAAGCCGAACATGACGACAAGATCGTCGCGATCACCGCGGCGATGCCGTCAGGCACGGGCTTGGATATTTTCGGCAAGGCCTTTCCCCACCGCACCTTCGACGTGGCGATCGCCGAACAGCACGCCGTCACCTTTGCGGCCGGTCTCGCCTGCGAGGGCTACAAGCCGTTCTGCGCGCTCTATTCGACCTTCCTGCAGCGCGGCTATGATCAGGTCGTCCATGACGTGGCGATTCAGAATTTGCCAGTGCGCTTCGCCATGGACCGAGCCGGCCTGGTCGGCGCCGACGGGCCGACCCACGCCGGCGCCTTCGATCTCGCCTATCTTGGTTGCCTGCCGGGCTTCGTCGTCATGGCGCCCTCCGACGAGGGCGAATTGATGCATATGGTGGCGACGGCGGCGGCCTATGATGAAGGGCCGATCGGCTTTCGCTATCCGCGCGGCGAGGGGATCGGCGTCGAATTGCCGGAACGCGGCGACATTCTCGAGATCGGCAAGGGCCGCATCCTGAGGGAAGGCTCGAGGGTCGCCATCCTGTCGCTCGGCACGCGTCTCGCCGACGCGATGAAGGCGGCGGCGGAGCTCGAAAATTGCGGGGTTTCGACCACCGTCGCCGACGCCCGGTTCGCCAAGCCGATTGATCGCGACCTGCTGCGCCGGCTCGCCGCCAACCACGAGGCGCTCATCGCCATCGAAGAAGGCGCGATCGGCGGCTTTGGCGCACAGGTCTTCCAGGCGCTCGCCGAAGACGGGATGCTTGACGGCGCGCGCGGCGCGTTCAAGTTCCGCAGCATGACTCTGCCCGACGCCTATATCGACCACGACAAGCATGAGCTGATGGTCGCCAGGGCGATGCTCGACAGCAAGGCGATCGTCGCCAAGGCGCTCGAGCTTTTGGGCGATGAAAAGGGCGCTGCGCGGGTCATGATCGCCTGAGGACGCGACGCTTCCCTCTCACTCTGGGAAAGGGTTACGCCCGTAAGGCCGATGATTTTTGTCGCCTCCGCCGCGGACGCGCCTGCCACGCCCGGCGCCTATGTTCTGGCGTTGCGTCTTGGCGCACTGCTTGACGTTCGCGTCGGCAAAATCACAGCGAGGCTTCCCTCCGGCGACTATCTCTACTGCGGCTCAGCCAAAGGCCCCGGCGGAATGCGCGCGCGGCTCGCCCGGCACATGCGGAAAAACAAGCGCGCCCACTGGCATGTCGATCAGTTGACCCTGGCGGGCGAAATTCTCGGCGCTTTCATTCTCGAAGACGGCGACGAATGCGCGCTTAACGCCGCGCTCGACGCCCTGCCAATTCCGCTGCCCGGCTTCGGCTCTTCCGACTGCCGCCGTTGCGCCGCGCATTTGCGGCTCTGGCCGAAGGGCGCGGCGCTTCCTTCCGACTGGGAAAATGCTAGGAAGGCGGCCGAATCCTGCCCCCCCCTCGCGGGGGGCGGAGGCGGGGCTTGGCCGCGGGGGCGGGGGTGATTTCCGCGATCGCGGACGTTCGCCCCACCCCGCATCGCTTTGCGATGCGACCCTCCCCCTAAAGGGGAGGGTGGGCGTTGCGATAGCGGAATCAGGCATGTCAAAGGAAGAAACCAAGAATAAGGTCGAAGCGCGAACCCCGCGCGGCCTCGCCGATCGCGAGGCGGGCGAACTCGCGGCGACAGCGCGGATGCTCGACGTGATCCGCGAAGTCTATGAGCTTTACGGCTTCGAGGCGCTGGAGACGCCGGCGATCGAATATAGCGACGCGCTCGGCAAATTCCTGCCCGACCAGGACCGGCCGAACGAGGGCGTCTTCTCTTTTCAAGACGACGACGAGCAATGGCTGTCGCTGCGCTACGACCTGACCGCGCCGCTCGCGCGTTTCGTCGCGCAGAATTTCGACCGGCTGCCCAAGCCCTATCGCTCCTATCGCGTCGGTCCGGTCTATCGCAACGAAAAGCCGGGGCCGGGGCGCTTCCGGCAATTCATGCAATTCGACGCCGACACGGTCGGTTCCGCCTCGCCCGCCGCCGACGCCGAAATCTGCATGATGGCGGCGGACGCCATAGAGCGGCTGGGGATCGCGCGCGGCGACTACGTCATCAAGATCAACAGCCGCAAGGTGCTCGACGGCGTCATGCAGTCGATCGGCCTCGCGGGCGAGGAGAACGCCGGCCGCCGCCTCGTCGTGCTGCGTGCGATCGACAAGCTCGACCGGCTCGGCCCCGACGGCGTCCGGCAATTGCTCGGCGCGGGCCGCAAGGACGAAAGCGGGGATTTCACCAAAGGCGCCGGTCTCGATCTGCCGGCGATCGACACGATCCTCTCCTTCAGCCTGGGCGGGCAATATCGCGACGGCGCGCCCGCTTTCGATCTCTTCGGCCTGCTCGGCAAAAGCGAGGTCGGCGCCCAGGGCGCAGAGGAACTGCTCGAAATCGAGGACCTCGCGCGCGACGCCGGCTTCGGGCCCGATCGCATCCGCATCGATCCTTCGGTCGTGCGCGGCCTCGAATATTACACCGGCCCCGTCTTCGAGGCTGACCTCACCTTCGAGACCAAGGACGAGAAAGGACATCCGGTGCGCTTCGGCTCGGTCGGCGGCGGCGGCCGTTACGATGGGCTGGTCGGTCGGTTCAGGCCGGAGAATACGCCGGCCACCGGCTTTTCGATCGGCGTCTCGCGGCTCTTCGCCGCCCTAAAGCTGATCGGCAGCCGGATCGTCTCGGCCCGTCCCCATGTCGGTCCGGTGGTCGTGCTTGTCCTCGACCGCGACAGGCTTGCCGATTATCAGCGGATGGCGGCTCAGCTGCGCAGCGCCGGGATCGCCGCAGAACTCTATCTCGGCGCGGCGGGGATGAAGGCCCAGATGAAATACGCCGACCGGCGCAACAGCCCGCTCGTCGTCATCCAGGGCTCTGATGAAAAGGCGCGTGGGGAGGTCACAATCAAGGACTTGGTCGCCGGCGCCAAGGCCGCCGCCAATATCGCCACCAACGAACAGTGGAAGGCGCTTCGCCCCGCGCAATTCGCCGTTCCGGAGGCCGATCTCGTCGAAGAGGTGCAAAAGGCGCTTCAAGAACAAATTTAGCCTGCGGCGAAACCCGTCATTGCCACGCGCGCCGGCGCGTATAGGCTTTGCGAAGCGAAAGAGGAGCAAACCGATATGAATGGCGACACGCCCAGATCAATCGTTCATCCGACCGATCTCTCCTTCGCGAGCCTCGACGCCTTTGCGCATGCGCTGCGCATCGCCGTGGCCTGCAAGAGCATGTTGCACATTCTGCATATCGAGGCGCCCGAGACCGAGGAGGATGATTGGGATCGCTTTCCGCAGGTGCGCGAAATGCTGGCGCGCTGGAAGATGATTTCGCCGACCGCGACGCGGGCCGAGGCGGTCGAACAGCTCGGCGTCAAATTCGTCAAGGCCGCGGTCGAATCCGAATCGCCGGTGATGGGCGTTTCCGCCTACGCCGAGCGGCACCTGTGCGACCTTCTGGTGATGATGACCCGGCCGCGTAGCGCCCTGGAGCGGCTGCTCGAAGGTTCAATCGCGGAGGAGACGGCGCGCGAGACCCATGTGCCGGCGCTGTTCCTGCGCGAGGACCAAAATGGATTCGTCGATCGCGAGACAGGCGCGGTATCGCTCAACACCGTGCTGATGCCGGTCGAGGCGACGGTCTCGCCGCTCGACGCCTTTCGCCATGTCGCCGACATCGCGCATCGTCTCAATCCGGCCGCCGACGTCATGATGCTGCATGTCGGCGAGGAGCTGCCGATTTTCGAAGGGCTGCTCCCCCACATCGAACTGCGCCAGGGACCGGTGGTCGAGACGATTCTGTCCTACGCCAAGCAGATCAAGGCGGACCTGATCGCCATGCCGACACGCGGCCGAAAAGGCCTGCTGGAGGCGCTCCGCGGCTCGACGACGGAGCGCGTGCTGCATGAGGCGCCCTGTCCGCTGCTCGCTTCGCCAGTGAAGTAATTCGCCGTGATTGCGAGGCGCAAGCCTTATGCGAATTCCACCTGATCCGTTCGCTTGGACCTTGTCATTCCCGGCAGGCCGAAGGCCTGACCGGGAATCTAAAGCCAACCCAAGAATGCTGGTCTTGCCCTGGATTCCCGATCGCGCTTCGCGCGTCGGGAATGACAACCAAGCAGTTTAAGCGGATGTCGTATTACAGCGAGCGCTGGAAACGCAGCACGCCGCCTTGCGCGCCCTTCAAAATCAGGTCGTCGCCCTTCGTGTCCCAATAAGGTCCGGAGAGCAGGACCGCCCAATAATCCCGTTCGAAGGCCGCGAGCGGGCCTTCGCATTTGCGTTCATTGACCGCCGGCATGGTGCGTGGTCCGAGCCGGTTGGGGCCGATGACAAAAATGCCCGACCAGTTCTTGCAGCCGGAGAAGCCGTTGGCGCGGCCCGTCGAGTCGATCGATATCCACATTTCGACCGGCGGCGCTTTGCCATTGATCTCCTTGAGCACGAAATTTTGGTTGTGCGGGAACGGCTGATAGCGGGGAATGCCGCCGGTCTCCTTGTCTTCGTCCTTCGGCTGTTCCGTCCCCTGTGGCGGCTTTGCGCGGCTCTTGGCGTCGGCCGGCGCGGCGGCGAGCGCAATGGCGCAGAGCGAGGCGGCTAAGGCGAGCAAAATCCTGTTCATCGCGTCAATCATCCTCCTGTCAGGCGGCCGGCCGCGGCCGCCTCCAGCGCGCCGCGCAACGGCGCCTTATAGCATGCTTGGCAGGACGCGGTCAGGCGGGCGGTGGCCGTCCATGAAGGTTTTGATATTGATAATCACCTTCTCGCCCATATCGATACGGCCTTCTATGGTCGCGGAGCCCATATGGGGCAGAAGCGTCACCTTTCCAGCCTTGGCGAGCTTCAACAATTTCGGCGAGACGGCGGGCTCATGTTCGAAGACGTCGAGGCCCGCGCCGGCCATCTCGTCGGCTTCCAGCATGCGCACAAGGGCGTTCTCGTCGACGATCTCGCCGCGTGCGGTATTGACCATGATGGCGTGAGGACGCAGATGCGAAAGTCGGCGCGCGGAGAGGAGATGATAGGTCGCTGGCGTGTGCGGGCAGTGGATCGACACGATATCCACGCGCGCCAGCATCTGATCGAGCGACTCCCAGTAGGTCGCCTCCAACTGCTCCTCGATTTCGGCGCCGAGCCGTCGGCGGTTGTGGTAGTGGATCGACAGGCCGAAGCTTTTCGCCCGCCGCGCGAGAGCCTGGCCGATCCTGCCCATGCCGACGATGCCCAATCTCTTGCCGGTGATCCGATGGCCGAGCATCCAGGTCGGCGACCAGCCCGGCCAGGAGCCGTCCGGAATCGCGTTCGCGCCTTCGACGAGACGGCGCGCCACCGAAAGAATCAGCGCCATCGTCATGTCGGCCGTATCTTCGGTCAGAACGCCGGGCGTGTTGGTGACGGTAATCGAGCGGTCGAGCGCCGAGGCGACGTCGATGTTATCGACGCCATTGCCGAAATTGGCGATGAGCTTCATTTGCTCGCCGGCCTGAGCGATGAGATGAGAGTCGATGCGATCGGTGATGGTGGGCACCAGCACGTCGGCGGTGCGCATGGCCTCGACGAGTTCCTCATGAGTGAGCGGCTTGTCGCTTTCATTGAGGCGCGTATCGAACAGCTCGCACATGCGGGTTTCGATCACCTCGGGCAGCCGGCGCGACACGACAACGAGCGGCTTCTTTTTCGGCATATCCCTGGTCCGCCTCCGCGTTTATGTTGTGTTGCAGCAGCGTTTCTGCGATTGCGACGATGATCTTCGCCGCTTAGCGGCGGCGGATGAAAAGGCGCCGGCGAGTTCCGCCGGCTTCAACCGGGTCTTAACGGCGGTCAGCGACAAAACCAATACGTCCCCTCTAGCGGACGCGTCCGACTTCCTAGCAGATGACGGGCCAAAGACAAGCGAGCGATCAGTCCACCATGACGCGAATAAATGCAGAATTTGCGCCAATTTCGACCGCTTTCACAGGGGCTTCGAAACATTTCCAATATCGTCCGCGCGGCGTCGTGGCGGCATGCGCCGCGGCGATCCTCTCGGCGTTTTGTTGCGCAATGCACGCGCAAGCTTTGGAGCCTCAAAAGGGCCCGGTCAGCGGTCTGCCGTTGCCGCGCTATGTCAGCCTCAAATCCGATCGCGTGAATGTGCGCGAGGGGCCGAGCAAGGAACATCCGACCCTGTGGATCTACGAACGCGCTGCGCTGCCGGTCGAGATCACCGCCGAATTCGAAACCTGGCGCAAGATTCGCGATTCCGAGGGCACGGAGGGCTGGGTGCTGCATTCGCTGCTGTCGGGACGGCGCACCGCGCTGGTCGCGCCATGGAAAAAGGAGCCGCAACTGCTCGTCGCCGAGGATCATCAGACCCCGGTGGCGAAGCTCGGCCCAGGCGTCATCGGCAATTTGCGCGGCTGTGACGGCAAATGGTGTCGCATCGCCGGCAAGGGTTTCGACGGCTACATGCACCAGGAAAATCTCTGGGGCGTCTATCCGGGCGAGAAATTCGAATAGTCACGCGGACGGTGTCGCCGACAGGCGGCCCTTGAGTTTCTCGAGAGCCGTCGAAATGGCGCCTCGACTGAAGGGCTTGGCGACCACCGGCGCATCGGCGTGCGCGCCGAGCACGCCTTGCTCGCCATAGCCGGTGACGAAGGCGAAGGGCTTGTGCCGGCGCTCCAGGACGCTGGGGAGAACATGCGCCTTCTGGCCATTGAGGTTGATGTCGAGAAAAGCGAGGTCGAAGTCTTCGCATGTCGCCTTTTGCAAGGCGTCCTGCACATTGCCGGCGACGGCGACGACCTGCGCGCCGAGCTCTTCGAGGAACATTTCGAGCGCCATGGCGATGACCGCGTCGTCTTCCACGATCAAGACCCGCGGGGCGTTCATTTGAGCGCTTCCGCGCCGAGAGGAATGTCCATCGCGCAACGCAATCCTTCGGGCGGAAATTCGACCGAGACCCGAGCGTCGGCGTCGGACGCAAGCGTTTTCTCGATCAGTCGCATGCCGAATCCCTTCTCGGTCGGAGGCGAGATCGGCTCCCCGCCATGCTCGCGCCAGACAAGACGGAGCAGGGGCGTCTTCCGGTCGGACTCAAGCGTCCAATCGATGGCGACCCGTCCGCCGGGCTTTGACAGGGATCCATGAACGACGCCGTTGGCGCATAATTCGTGCAGCGTCATCGCGAGACTCGACGCGATGCGCGGGCTGACGTGGACTGAGGGCCCGGAGATTTCAAAATTTTCATGGCCCGACTGCGCAATCGCCGTGCCCACGAGTTCGTGGACTTGCGCTTTCGCCCAATTTTCGCGCGTGAGAACGTCATGCACGGCGGCGAGCGCCAGCAGGCGCCTCTCGAACAGTTCCGCAGAATTGGGCCTGAGTTCGCGCAGCGAATGAATAGCGAGCGAGTGAACGGTCGCCAGCGTGTTCTTGACGCGATGATTGAGCTCTTGAACGAGAAGCTGTAACCGCTCGCGATCGCGTTCCTGTTCGGTGACGTCAGTGCTCGTGCCGAACCAGCCGACGATCGCGCCATTCTCGCGCAATGGTTCGACGCGCGTCAGGAAGGGCCGATAGAGGCCGTCGGAGCCCCTCAGCGGAAAGATCATCTGAAAGAATTCGCCATGCTCGAGCGCATGCGTCCAGCGCTCGAGCACTTTGGGCAGCACATCGGGGTGATGGACGGATTGCCAGCCCCAGCCCGTCATCTCCTCGGGCGTCGTGCCAGTGTATTCATGCCAGCGCTGATTATACCAGAATTTCCAGCCGTCCGGTCGGGCCATCCAGACGAGGTTCGGGATCGAGTTCGCGAGCGCTTTGAGCTGCGCGTAGCTCAGATCAGCTTCGATTTCCGTCGCCGTTCGCGACATTTTCGCCCGCCCCACTCTCGACGAGGTCGGCGCTCCCTGAAATTACGCCGAACTCCTTGGAAATTTGCTTCCTTTCCTAAAATAAAGCGCCTCAGGCGCGACGCAGACGCACGACGACGTCAACGCGCGCGACGCGCAGCCCCGCCGGCGGCTGAGGAAGATCGGAGACCGATATATTCGCCCCTGCTATATCGTATAGCTCCCCGTCGTCTTCAAGCAGAAAGTGATGGTGGTCCGCGGTGTTAGTATCGAAATACACGCGCGCCCCGTCGACAGCGATTTCGCGCAGCAGGCCCGCCTGGGTGAACTGGTGGAGCGCGTTGTATACTGTGGCGAGCGAGACTGAGAGATCGGCCGCGAGCGCCTCCTCATAGAGTCGCTCCGCCGTTACGTGACGGTCGCCGCCCTGACCGAACAGCAGTTCGCCGAGCGCCAGCCGCTGCCGCGTCGGTCGCAGCCCGGCGTCCGCCAGCAGTTCGGCGACCGGCCTGCGTGGAACCTCTCGGGGCGGAGCGATCAGAGTTTGGTCGGCATCCATTCGCGGCCTTCTGCGGTCGTTTTTCCTTTGGCATCATAGGGACAATGGCGGAAAATTCAACGCCGCTCGGCCGTTGCATCGGCTTCGCCACGACGCTTTCGGCCCGCGCGAGGCTATGTTACGGATCGCTTCGCCTAAGAGCGGCGCCCATGCCGGTGCCGAAAAAATAAGGGCGCGCCTGATGGCGCTCAGGGAGGATGGGCTTTAGAGCCCAAAATGCGAGGAACAAGGAAATATGGGCGAGAGGCGCTCCTCATTCGGCTACGAGGATTTACTGGCGTGCGGCGAGGAGAAGCTGTTCGGCCCGGGAAACGCCCAGCTGCCGTTGCCGCCGATGCTGATGTTCGACCGCATCACGGAAATTTTCGAAGAGGGCGGCGAGCATGGCAAAGGCTACATGAGGGCCGAACTCGACATCAAACCGAGCCTTTGGTTCTTCGACTGCCATTTTAAGGGCAATCCCGTGATGCCTGGCTGCCTTGGTCTTGACGCGCTGTGGCAGATGGTCGGGTTCTATCTGGCCTGGCTCGACAATCCGGGGCGCGGCATGGCGCTCGGCGTCGGCGAGGTGAAATTCTCCGGCCAGGTGCGACCGCATACCAAGCTCGTCACCTATGGCGTCGACTTCACGCGCCTGCGCACCGGCAAGCTCGTGATCGGGTTGGCCGACGGCTGGGTCGCGGCGGATGGCGAGCGCATATACGAGGCCAAGGACCTCAAGGTCTGCCTCGCCAAAGAGGCGACGGCGGCCTGAACGCTAACGGAGGCGACGGCGAACATGGACCCGGCGCCGGAGGAGTTGGAGCAATGAGACGAGTCGTCGTCACCGGCATGGGCATCGTGTCCTCGATCGGCAACACCACGCAGGAGGTCGTGGCCTCGCTGCGCGAAGCGAAATCCGGCATTGTGCGCGCGGAAAAATACGCCGAACTCGGCTTTCGCTCGCAGGTGCATGGCATGCCGACCCTCGACGCGAGCGAAGTCGTCGATCGCCGGGCGATGCGCTTCCACGCTGCCGGCACCGCCTGGAACCATGTCGCCATGGATCAGGCGATCGCCGACGCACGCCTTTCCGAAGACGACGTCTCGAACGAGCGCACCGGCATCATCATGGGGTCGGGCGGCCCCTCGACCCATACGCTCGTCGAGGCGGCGGACATCACCCGCACCAAAGGACCCAAGCGCGTCGGCCCCTTCGCCGTGCCGAAATGCATGTCCTCGACCGCCTCGGCGACGCTCGCCGTCTGGTTCAAGATCAAGGGCGTCAACTATTCGATCTCATCGGCCTGCGCCACCTCGAACCATTGCATCGGCAACGCCTATGAGCTGATTCAGTACGGCAAGCAGGACATGATCTTCGCCGGCGGCTGCGAGGAATTGGAGTGGGAGCTGTCGGTCCTTTTCGACGCCATGGGCGCGATGTCGTCCTCCTATAATGATCGTCCGGCGACGGCTTCGCGCGCCTATGACAAGAATCGCGATGGTTTCGTCATCGCCGGCGGCGCAGGCGTGCTGGTGCTGGAAGAGCTCGAACACGCCAAGGCGCGGGGCGCGAAAATTTACGCTGAAGTCGCCGGCTATGGCGCGACTTCGGATGGTTACGACATGGTCGCGCCGTCGGGCGAAGGCGCGGTGCGCTGCATGAAACAGGCGCTGGCGACGGTGAAATGCCCGATCGACTACATCAATCCGCACGCCACCGCGACGCCGGTCGGCGACGCCAAGGAAATTGAAGCGTTGCGCGAAGTCTTCGGCGTCGGCGATAAATGTCCGCCGATCGCGGCGACGAAATCGCTCACCGGCCATTCGCTTGGCGCGACTGGCGTGCAGGAGGCGATCTATTCGCTGTTGATGATGCAGAACGGCTTCATCTGCGAAAGCGCCAATATCGAAGAATTGGATCCGGATTTCGCCGACATGCCGATCCTTCGCGAACGGCGCGACAACGTGAAGCTCGGCGCGGTGCTGTCGAATTCGTTCGGTTTCGGCGGCACCAATGCGACATTGGTGTTTAAGCATCCGGACGCTTGATGACTTAAGATTGCTTCTTCTCGCGCGGCAGTGCGTCAACTCTCAAGAACAGCGTAACGCGCGCCGCGCGCCTGCGGTCGCATAACTGCGATGCTTGGCGGGCGCGCCATCTTTCCGAGGAATGTTTGTCTATGACGGTCGCCAGCAATTTGATGCAGGGTAAGCGCGGGCTCATCATGGGCGTCGCCAATGATCATTCGATCGCCTATGGCATCGCGCGCGTGCTTGCGCGCCACGGCGCGACGCTCGCCTTTACCTATCAGGGCGAGGCGGTCGCAAAGCGCGTCAAGCCGCTCGCCCAGGGGCTTGGGTCGAGTCTTGTTCTGCCTTGCGACGTCGAGGATGTTGCGACGGTCGATGAGGTCTTCGCCCGTCTCGAATATGATTGGGGCGAAATGGACTTTTTCGTCCATTCCATCGCCTATTCCGACAAGAGCGAATTGAAGGGGCTTTACGCCAACACCTCACGCGAGAATTTCATCCGCACGCTGGTGATTTCCTGCTTCTCCTTCACCGAAGCCGCGCGCCGCGCCGCCTCGCTTATGAAGAAGGGCGGGTCGCTGCTGACGGTGAGTTTCGGCGGCGGCACCCATGTCATGCCGAATTACAATGTCATGGGCGTCGCGAAAGCCGCGCTCGATTCATCGGTGCGCTATCTCGCCGCCGATTTCGGCGATCGCGGCATTCGGGTCAATGCGCTGTCGCCCGGTCCAGTGCGCACCATGGCCGGCGCCGGCATCACTGGGGCGCGCGCGATGGGTTCGTTTCAAAAGAAGCACTGTCCGCTGCGTCGAATGATCACGCTGGATGAAATCGGCGGCTCGGCGCTCTATCTCTTGTCCGAGCTTTCGGGGGGCGTCACCGGCGAGGTCCATCTCGTCGACGCCGGCTACAACATCATGTTGCAGCCGCGTCCCGAAGACCTCAACGGCGAGGAGTGATCGAATGAGGATTGCGGTGCCCTTGGCCCTGGCCCTGATTGCGACGCCGGCGATGGCCGCGAGCGCCGATCCGTCGACCGGCGAGAAAATCGCCAAGTCCGAATGCGCGTCGTGCCACGCAATCGGACGCGCCGCTGACGCCAAGAGCCCCGATCCGAAAGCGCCCCGATTCATCGACGTAGCCAAAATGTCGTCGACGACCGAATTGTCGCTCAAAGTGTTCCTGCGCTCGTCGCACAGGAACATGCCGAACTTCATTCTCGGGCGTGAAGAGATCGACTCGCTTGCCAGCTATATTTTGGGGCTTGGTGGAAAATAGCCCGCCGCCACTTTCCTTTTGCCTTGATGTCGAGGCGGGCGTCTTCATGGGGCTTGTCTCGAACGACGGCGGTGATGCCGAGTACGAAATTCTTTCGAACGAGCGGCCTTCCTCGGCAAGCTCCATGTCGAGATCTGATCGGTTTCGGCCTTGGAGAAGCTGCGGCGATGAAGCAAGCGGCGGCGCGAAGCCGAAGATTGACACTCTCTACGGCGATCGGCGAGCATCGACCCATCTGACGACTCGAAAGGAGGCGCCAAGATGCGGATCCGGGAAATCGATCATCTCGTGCTTCGAGTTGTTGATCTCGACGCGATGCTGAAATTCTATTGCGACGTGCTGGGCTGCGCGATCGAACGGCGAAACGACGCCCTCGGCATCGTGCAGCTCAGGGCGGGGCGCTCGCTGCTTGATCTCGCGCCAGTCGACGGCCAACTCGGCCGCGCCGGCGGCGGCGCGCGGGGTAGGGATGGACGCAATCTTGATCACTTCTGCTTCCGGGTCGACCCTTTCGACGAGAGCGATATCCGCAGCCGCCTCGCCGCACACAACGTGGAGGCCGGCGAAACCGCTTCACGCTATGGCGCGGAGGGCCCGGGACCGTCGATCTACATCAAGGATCCCGAAGGAAATGTCGTCGAACTGAAAGGGCCGGCAATCGGTTGACGACTGTCCTGTAAACAATGACAGCCCTTTTTTCGGCGGCGTTTCACCCCGATTTAGAAAGCGTACATCCAGAACACGCGTTCGTCAGTCAAGATTCGTGGGTTCAAAGGCGGTTAGGGCTTGACGCCGGCGCGTGCGACGCCAAGCTCATTGAAGGCTCGAACGTTCCCGATTGTCGCTCTGTCCAGCCATCGCCTGCCAGTCATCGCCATGACATGATTGAGGGATTGAACCGGACAAGGCGAGAAGCGATGAGAAAAACGAACATCAAGCGAAATGACGATTGCGAGGCTTGTCGATTGAATGCTCCAAGAACCTGGCGGCGGCTGGCGCGGGGGCAGCGTGACTCAGCAGGATAACGAACTGATGCAGGCCGCCACGCCGGGGCTGCCGGTCGTGAGGCCACGAGAAAACGCAGGATTTTTTGAGACCCTTCGCAACCGGCTGCCCAAAGGCGCGTTGAGCGCGCTGGGCGTCGCGGCCAGTCTCGCGGTCTTTTCGCTCGCCGCTTATATTCTCGGAACGACGCTCTCGAACCTGAGCTACGCCGATCTGCTGAACGCCTTTCGCGCGACGAGCGCCACGCAAATTCTCGCCGCGCTGGCGCTTTCCGCCCTCTCCTATCTTTTCCTAACCGGCTATGACGTCGTCGCGCTGTGGCACATGCGCGCGCATGCGCCCTACAGAGTGGCCGCCCTTGCCTCCTTCGCCAGCTACGCGATTTCCTTCAATCTGGGATTTGCGATCATCACCAGCGCGGCCGTCCGCTATTGGATTTACTCGCGCGTCTCGCTGAGCGCGTTGCAGGTCGCCAACATCACCGTGTTCGCCGGCGTCACCTTCTGGCTCGGCATGACGCTGATGATGGGCATAGGCTTCGTTTACGGCGCGAGCGCGCTATCCGCGCTCGACGGCGCGCCAGCGCTTCTTCACGTCATTCCGGGCGTGCTGATCCTTGGCGGCGTGCTGTATTATTTTGGTTGGGTGACCTTCGAGCGCCGCAGCATCGTGCTTCGCGGCCACGCGCTTGATCTGCCCGGTTTTGTCCCGACTGCGGCGCAGTTCGCGCTTGGCGTCGCCGATCTATGTTGCGCCGCTGGCGCGCTCTATGTGCTGCTTCCGGTCGGCGTTCCGTTGGACTTTGTGCCCTTCGTGGCGGTCTATATCGTCGCCTGCATTCTTGGCGTGATCAGCCATGCGCCGGGCGGCATCGGCGTCTTTGAAGCGACCATGCTGCACGCCATTCCGGCGGCTTCGCAGGAAAGCGTTCTGGCGTCGTTGCTTTTGTTTCGCATGGTCTATTACTTCATCCCGTTTGTCGTCGCGCTTGCGCTTCTGGGCGCCGACGAAGGCGCGCGCCGCTGGACGACCTTGCGCGAGGCGATCGCCCGCATTTTGGAGGAGCGCTCAAATTGAATAGCGCGGGGCCAGTCGCCATGACCCTATCGGCTCAGCAACGCAAATGGCGCGATCAGGCGATGGATCTGCTGGCGCCGGTGATCAATGCGCTTCCGGAGCCGATATTCGTCATCGACTCCGAAACCCATGTCGTCGCCGTGAACGCTGCGGCGCAAAGCCTCGCGCCGGCGATTCGGCTGAACGAGCCGTTGTCCCGCAGTCTTCGCTCTCCCGACATGCTCGACGCCGTCGCCCGCGTGCTCGAGGGCGGCGAGGCCGAGAAAACCGTCTGGGTCGAGCGCCTGCCGGTGGAGTGCTGGTTCGAGGCCCATATCGCGCCGATGCAGATCGAAGGCTTCGAGCCCGCCGCCATCGTGAGCCTGCGCGATCTCACCGAGTCGCGGCGCGTCGAGCGCATGCGCGTCGACTTCGTGGCGAACGCCAGCCATGAGCTGCGAACCCCGCTCGCCTCGCTGCTCGGCTTTGTCGAGACGCTGCAGGGCCCGGCGCGCGAGGACAGCGAAACGCGCGACAAATTCCTTGCCATCATGCGCGAACAGGCGCAGCGCATGGCGCGGCTGGTCGACGATCTTCTGTCCCTGTCGCGCATCGAGCAACATATGCATCTTCGGCCGGCGACGCCTGTCGATCTGACGCTGCTCGTCGCTCACATCGTCGATACGCTGTCGCAGATGGCCGAGGACAGGGGCGTCGCCATCAATCTCGATCTCCAGCCGAACGTCGTCGCGCCGGGCGACCGTGACGAACTGGCCCGCGTCATCGAAAATCTCGTCGAAAACGCGCTGAAATATGGATGCGCCGAACACGGCGCCTGCAAGCCCATCGACATTTCGCTTGTCCGCAAGGGCGCGCTCGTCGTTCTGTCGGTGCGCGATTACGGACCCGGAGTCGCGCCGGAGCACATTCCGCGACTGACCGAGCGCTTCTATCGCGTCGACGCAGGCAAGAGCCGCGCCAAGGGCGGCACCGGTCTGGGACTCGCTATCGTCAAACATATCGTGTTACGACATCGCGGTCGGCTCGCGATCGAGTCGGCGCTCGGCGAGGGGACGCTGTTTCGCGTCATCCTGCCCGGAAGCGAGGTCGGCTAATTCACTTTACAAGATTCTGATATTGAAATAACTTAAATGTCATAAAACTGTAATCTTTGTGTCACAAAAACCTATTGTCGGGCCGCTAATTTCTGGCGCGCGATGACGCGGGGCGCGCATCGCTTAGTCTGTTCTCGAGCGAAAGAGACCTTCATATGATCTCGAAGATTTTCAGGCGCGGCGCTGGCGCAGCGCTGGCGCTCGCCGTCATGGCCGGCGCGGCTAGCGCGCTGGACATTTCCGGCGCTGGGGCCACCTTCCCCTATCCGATCTACGCCAAATGGGCCGAGGCCTATAAGAAAGACACCGGCAACGGGCTGAACTACCAGTCGATCGGCTCCGGCGGCGGCATCAAGCAGATCAAGGCGCGGACGGTCACTTTCGGCGCCTCCGACCAGCCGCTGAAGGCCGCAGACCTCGAGTCCGCCGGCCTCATTCAATGGCCCCAGGTGATCGGCGGCATCGTGCCGGTCGTCAATCTTGCTGGCGTGAAGGGCGGCGAACTCACGCTCAACGGCGATACCGTGGCCAAGATCTTCCTTGGCGAGATCGTCAAATGGGACGATCCGGCGATCAAGAAGCTCAATCCGAAGGCGAAGCTTTCGTCGGAGCCGATCGTCGTCGTCCATCGCTCCGATGGATCGGGAACGACCTTCAACTTCACCAATTACCTCTCGAAGGTTTCGCCCGACTGGAAGTCGAAAGTGGGCGAGAACACTTCGGTTGAATGGCCGGTCGGCATCGGCGCCAAGGGCAATGAAGGCGTGGCGAACAATGTCGCCAACACCAAGGGCGCGATCGGCTATGTCGAATATGCCTACGCCAAGCAGAACAAGCTGACCTATACCAAGATGGTCAACAAGGACGGCAAGGCTGTCGCGCCGAGCATGGACTCGTTCCAGGCGGCCGCGGCGGGCGCCGACTGGGCCCATGCTGAGGGATTCTATGAGATCCTGACCAATGAGCCCGGCGCGAAGGCGTGGCCGATCACCGCCGCGACCTTTATTCTTCTGCCCAAGGAGCCCAAGGATGAGGCGGCTGCGGGCGAAGCCATGAAGTTCTTCGGCTGGGCCTTCGCTCATGGCGCCAAGATGGCTGAAGAACTCGACTATATTCCGATGCCGAAATCGGTCGTCGAGCTCATCAAGAAGACCTGGACCGGCGTCAAAGGGACCGACGGTAAGCCGCTCTCGTCGCTTTGACGCGGCGAGCCGAGGCTTGCTTCAACAGACTCGGACGGCCGCCGTGGGCGGCCGTCTGGGAACATGGGCGCCCATCCAAGCAGGACGGCGCCGGGAGTTGAGCGAATGTTCTCGATCGAACCGAGCCAGCGAAGCGCGAACGCAGCTGGCGGGGAGGCGGATTCGGAAATGTCGGAAGTAGTCTTGCACCAGGCGGCCTCGCCGTCAGCCACCGCCGATCGATCGCGTGCGCTGAGCAGGATGGCGCTTGTCGACCGGATGTTCCGCGAGGCGACGCGCGGCGCGGCCGTCATCGTCCTGGTGATCCTGGGCGGCGTCATTATTTCCCTCGTCTACGGCTCGTGGCCGGCGATGAAGGCCTTCGGTTTCGGCTTCCTCGTGACGCAGTCCTGGAATCCGGTCACCGAAAATTTCGGCGCGCTTCCGGCGATCTACGGCACGATCATGACCTCGGCCATCGCCATGCTGATCGCCGTTCCCGTCGGACTCGGCATCGCCATCTTCCTCACCGAGCTTTGCCCCTATATCCTGCGCCGGCCGATCGGCACGGCGATCGAACTCCTGGCCGGCATCCCGTCGATCATCTACGGCATTTGGGGCCTCTTCGTGCTGGCTCCGTTTCTGCAGTCGCATGTGCAGCCGGCGCTGATCGCGGCCTTTGGCGACATTCCCGTGTTCTCGGCGCTTTTCGCCGGCCCGCCTTACGGCATCGGCATGCTGACGGCGGGCTTCATTCTCGCGATCATGGTGTTGCCCTTCGTCGCTTCAATCTCCCGCGACGTTTTCGAGACGGTGCCGCCGGTGTTGAAGGAAGCGGCGACCGGAATCGGCTGCACGACCTGGGAAGTGATGCGCTATGTGGTGATGCCCTATACGCGCGTCGGCGTGATCGGCGGCGTCATGCTCGGTCTCGGTCGGGCGCTCGGCGAGACGATGGCGGTCACTTTCGTCATTGGCAACGCGCATAAAATTTCCGGGTCTCTGCTCGCGCCCGGCACGACGATTTCGGCGACCATCGCCAATGAGTTCACCGAGGCGGTCGGCGACCTCTATACGTCGGCGCTGATCGAACTCGGCCTCATCCTCTTCGTCATCACCTTCATCGTTTTGGCGATTGCGCGCTACATGCTGATGCGCATCGAACAAAAGTCAGCGTAGGGAGACGCCCATGTCGCTTTACGCAACTCGACGCAGCACCAATTCCATCGCGACGACGCTCTGCTGGGTCGCGGCCCTGTTCGGGCTGGCGTGGCTGTTTCTGATCCTCGTCGCGCTTCTTTACGAAGGCGTCCGCGGCCTGTCTCCGGCGGTCTTCGCCGAGATGACGCCGCCCCCCGGCAGCGCCGGAGGATTGCTCAACGCCATCGCCGGCTCGCTGATCATGACCGTCATCGGCGTGGCGATCGGCACGCCGCTCGGCATGCTGGCCGGAACCTATATGGCCGAATACGGCCGTTATTCGAAGCTGACGCTCGTCGTTCGCTTCATCAACGACATTCTGCTCAGCGCCCCCTCGATCGTCGTCGGCCTGTTCGTCTACACAATTCTTGTGCATCCGATGGGCCATTTCTCGGCGATTTCGGGCGCGGTGGCGCTTGCGCTGCTCGTTGTTCCGGTCGTCGTGCGAACGACCGAGGACATGCTGCTGCTCGTGCCCGGATCAATGCGAGAGGCGGCTTCGGCGCTCGGCGCGCCGCGCTCCCATGTCGTCAGCCAGGTCGCCTATCGCGCCGCCAAGGCGGGGCTGGTCACTGGCGTGCTGCTGGCCGTGGCGCGCGTGTCGGGCGAGACCGCGCCGCTTCTCTTCACGGCGCTCAACAATCAGTTCTGGAGCACCGATCTGGCGGCGCCGATGGCGAGCCTGCCGGTGGTCATCTTCCAGTTCGCGCTCTCGCCCTACAAGGACTGGCAGCAACTCGCCTGGACCGGCGCGCTGCTGATCACTGTCGCAGTTCTCGCCCTGTCGATCGCCGCGCGCACGTTAAGCGCCGGCCGGAGGAAATCGAAATGAACGCCGCCGTCCAATCTCCGAAAGAACCGCCGACAAAAGTTACGGTGCGCGGTCTTGATTTCTTTTACGGTGCCGATCGTTCGCTCAAGAACATCAGCCTGCCGCTCCACGCCAATAAGGTGACCGCCTTCATCGGTCCTTCGGGCTGCGGCAAGTCGACCTTGCTGCGGGTGATGAACCGCATGTACGACCTCTATCCCGGACAGCGGGCGGAGGGCGAGGTGCTCCTCGACGGCGAAAACATCCTCGACCCTGCGATCGACCTCAACGCCCTGCGGGCGCGCGTCGGCATGATTTTCCAGAAGCCGACGCCTTTCCCAATGTCGATCTATGAGAACATCGCCTTCGGCATTCGGCTCTATGAGAAACTGTCGCGCGCCGATCTCGACCAGCGCGTCGAAACGGCGCTGCGCGGCGCGGCGCTTTGGGACGAGGTCAAGGATAAGCTTCAGGCAAGCGGCCTTGGGCTTTCTGGCGGCCAGCAGCAGCGTCTCTGCATTGCCCGCAGCGTCGCCGTGCAGCCGGAAGTGATCCTGTTCGACGAGCCCTGTTCCGCGCTCGATCCGATCTCGACGGCGAAGGTCGAGGAGCTCATCGACGAGCTGACGAACCGCTACACGATCGCGATCGTTACGCACAACATGCAACAGGCGGTTCGCGTCTCCGATTACACCGCCTTCATGTATCTCGGCGAGCTCGTCGAGTTCGGCGAGACGGACGACGTGTTCAACAAGCCGAAAGAGAAGCGAACGCTCGACTATATCACCGGCCGTTTCGGCTAACAGCGACTCAAGGACGGCGCTCATGAGCGATCATATTGTCAAATCCTACGATCGGGATCTTGAGTCCCTCGGACGGCGCATCGCTGAAATGGGCGGCGTCGCCGAAAAAATGCTGGCGGAGGCGATGGACGCCCTGTCGAGCTTCGACGTCGACCTCGCCCATCGCGTTGTCTCCAGCGATCCGCGGCTCGACGCGCTTCAGCGCGAAATCGAGGAAAACGCCATTCTCACCATCGCGCGTCGTCAGCCGCTGGCGGTCGATCTGCGCGAATGCATCGCCGCGATCCGCATCTCCGGCGATATCGAACGCGTCGGCGATCTCGCGAAAAACATCGCCAAGCGAACGCTCAAGATCGTCTCGGAGGCCCGAGTCCCGCGCGCCATCGTCGGCCTGAAGTCGATGCATGAAGTCGCCGCGATGCAGCTTAAGGACGCGCTCGACGCCTACGCCTTGCGCGACACGGAGCGCGCGCACGCCGTGTGGCAGAATGATTCCGATCTCGACGCGCTCGAGGATTCCGTCTTCCGCGATCTTCTCACCTTCATGATGGAGGATCCGCGCAACATCTCCTTTTGCACCCATCTCCTGTTCTGTTCGAAGAATCTGGAGCGGATCGGCGATCACACGACCAATATTTCGGAAACAGTGATTTATCTCGTCACCGGAGAGTCGATGCCCACCGAACGACCGAAATCGCGCGTTCCCGATTTCGGCGTGAAGGATGAGGCGGCGCAATGAACGAAGTGACTTCCGTCGTACAGCGCAACGGCAAAAGCGATCGAGCGCCGCGCATCCTCGTCGTCGAGGACGAGACCTCGCTTGCGACGCTGCTTGTCTATAATCTCGAGGCTGAGGGCTACCAGGTCGAACATGTCGACAATGGCGACGAGGCGGAGCTGCGACTGGCCGAGTCGCCGCCCGATCTCGTCATTCTCGACTGGATGCTCCCGGGGGTGTCCGGTCTGGAAATCTGCCGGCGGCTGCGCGCCCGCGACAGCGCCAAGGACATGCCGGTGATCATGCTGACCGCCCGCGGCGAAGAGGGGGAGCGCGTGCGCGGGCTCTCGGTCGGCGCCGACGACTATGTCGTCAAGCCGTTTTCGACGCCGGAGCTGATGGCGCGGGTGCGCGCGCTGCTGCGCCGGGCGCGGCCCGAGCGCGTCGCCTCGCGGCTGACCCTCGGCGACATCGATCTCGATCGCGACACGCGTCGGGTGCGGCGGTCGGGGCGCGAAATTCACCTCGGACCGACCGAGTTCCGGCTGCTCGAATATTTCATGGAGAAGCCGGGCCGGGTATTCACGCGCGCGCAACTGCTCGACAGCGTCTGGGGCATGTCGGCGGAAATCGACGAGCGCACGGTGGACGTCCATGTCGGACGTCTGCGCAAGGCCATGATCCGCGGCCGCGAAAAGGATCCGATCCGCACGGTGCGCGGCGCCGGCTATTCCTTCGACGAAACCTTCGGCCACGAATGACCGCCGTCACGGCTTACGCGTAGCGCTGCGCCCTGAACTGATCGCGCGCGCGGCGGCGATCCTGGGCCGGCTGATAGGCGACGCGCGCATGATAAGCGCAGTATGGCCCGCCGCCGATGCTTGATTTGCCGCCGCAGAAGCGGAATTCCGCAGACGTCGGATCGCCCATCGGCCAACGGCACATGGATTCGCGCAGCTCCATGAGCGTGACGCGCTCCGACATCGGGATCACCACTTCTTCTTCAGGCGCATGCCGCGGCGCGGCCAGCGCATGTGGCGCGAAAGCAAGCGCGAGATTGCCGTGCGACGCGGTTCCGTTCATGCGCGGCTGCGTCTGACGGGGCGCCTTGGCGACCCGCGGCCGCTGCGCGCTGACCGTTTTGGCGCGCTCGGCGAGCCCGAGCCGGTGGATCTTGCCGATGACGGCGTTGCGCGTGATGCCCGGTCCGAGTTCAGCCGCCACTTGACTGGCGCTCAGCCCGTCGCTCCAGAGTTTGCGGAGCAGTTCGACGCGTTCGTCGGTCCATGACATTAGGCTTCTCCATTCTTTCGGGTCGAGCGCGGATCGGAGTCTGCCTCCGACCGTTGCGCAGGCCTGAAGCCCAGCCGCGATGTGACGCGCATCAACACTCGAGAGAACGCGCCCGAATTAACGATGCGGGCGCCGACTAGAAACTTTCTGTTTACTTTGAATCACGCGCGAGTCGCGCTGGCAAGCGCGCGCTCGCGTTCTCAACAGCCTTTCACAAAGACTGTTGCATGAGAGACTCACCCTTGCGCGACGGCGCGACGCGGCTTCGACGCTAGATCGCGCTGCGGTTGGACGGAATCGCCAAAGCGCAGATGACGCGACAGATTCCAAAAGCTTAGAGCACGCTTTGCGCGAAAAACCGGCATCCGCTTTTTCGCTGCGGGCTCTAATATTCCTGCGGCGTCTAGGATTTGACCGCGTAGGGCGGCGCGCTTAAAATCCCCATCGAACTGCCGCCCTCAACAGGGCGGCGCTTTGTTTTTTTGAGCTTCCCCCAGCCGATGCCGGCGACAGGAGGCGTGGAGCAGGGCTGTTGACCTCAGCGCTTTATCCGACCTATCCGCGGGCCGATCTCGCGTTCAAACAGGGAGAAGGCGCGTGGCTGACCGCGGAAAACGGCGACCGCTATCTCGACTTCAGCGCAGGCGTCGCCGTGTTGTCGCTCGGCCACAATCATCCGCATCTCGTCGAGACGTTGAAGCGCGCGGCTGACGCGCCTTGGCATGTCTCCAATCTGTTTCGCATCCCGCAAGCCGAGCGCCTCAGCGAGCGGCTCTGCCAAGCCACATTCGCCGATCTGGTCTTTTTCACCAATTCCGGCGCCGAGGCCGTGGAATGCGCGATCAAGACCGCGCGCAAGTTCCACGCGGTGAACGGCAACCCGGAACGCTATCGCCTCATCACCTTCGAAGGCGCCTTCCATGGCCGCACGCTCGCGACGATCGCCGCGGGAGGCAACGCCAAATATCTTGACGGCTTCGGACCGCCGGTCGAGGGCTTCGATCAGGTTCCATTCGGCGATTACGACGCCGTCGAAGCGGCGATCACGCAAGAAACGGCCGGCGTGTTGCTCGAACCCATTCAAGGCGAAGGCGGGCTGCGGGTTTTCGCGCCCTCATTCCTCGCGCGGCTGCGGGCGCTTTGCGACGCGCGCGGTCTGCTCCTGGTTGTCGACGAAGTGCAGTGCGGCGTCGGCCGCACCGGCAAGTTTCTCGCCTGCGAACACGCCGGCGTCGCGCCCGATATTGCGGCGCTCGCCAAGGGGCTTGGCGGCGGCTTTCCGCTCGGCGCCTGTCTCGCGACGCGCGAGGCCGCCAAAGGCATGACGCTAGGCGCTCATGGCTCGACATTCGGCGGCAATCCGCTGGCGACGGCGGTCGGCGGCGCCGTGCTCGACGTCGTGCTCGCCGACGGCTTCATGGCGCGCGTCGCGCGTCTCGGCGCGCTGCTGCGCCAGCGGCTTGCGGAACTCGAAGACCGTTATCCGTCGCTGATCGAGGAGATTCGTGGCGAAGGTCTGATGTTCGGCCTCAAGACGAAAATTCCCAACGTCGATTTCGCCGCCGCCGCCCGCGCCGAGGGCCTGTTGACGGTGCTTGCCGGAGACAATGTCGTGCGCCTGTTGCCGCCGCTCGTCATCGACGAGAACGACATCGCCGCAGCGGCGGCGCGCCTCTCCGCCGCATGCGCGCGGCTCGCCACGCCCGCCGAAAAGCTCGGAGCCGCGTGATGACCGCCCATTCGCTGACGCGGCCGCGCAGCTTTCTCGATCTCTCCGATCATTCCGGCGAAGAGCTGCGTTACATTCTTGATATCGCCAAATCGCTCAAGTCGCGTCGCGTCAAGGGCGTCGAGCCGACCGAACGGCCGCTCGCCGGCAAATATCTTGGCATGGTGTTCGACAAGCCGTCGACCCGCACGCGCGTCTCCTTCGATATCGCGATGCGCGAACTCGGCGGCGAAACGATCATGCTGACAGGCGCCGAAATGCAGCTGGGCCGCGGCGAAACCATCGCCGATACGGCGCGCGTGCTCGCGCGGTTTCTCGACGCCGTGATGGTGCGCATTCTCTCGCATCCCGATCTCATGGAGCTGGCGCGCTACGGCAATCTGCCGGTCATCAACGGGCTGACCAAGCAGTCGCATCCTTGCCAGGTGATGGCGGACGTCATGACCTTCGAGGAACATCTGGGTCCGATCGAAGGCCGCACGGTGGCCTGGAGCGGCGACGCCAATAATGTGCTCGCAAGCTGGGTCCATGCGGCCGGCCGGCTGGGCTTCACGATCAATGTCGCGACGCCGCAAGATTTTGCGCCGTCGGAAGAACTCGTCGGCTGGGCGAAAGCCAATGGCGCGAAGATGAATCTGACGCGCGATCCCTATGAGGCGGTCGCGGGCGCCGACGCCGTGATCACCGATTGTTGGGTGTCGATGGGCGACGCCGACGAGGAGCAGCGCCGCGCCGCGCTCACGCCCTATCAGGTCGACGCGAAACTGATGCGCGCGGCGGCGAAACATGCGCTGTTCATGCATTGTCTGCCGGCGCATCGCGGCGAGGAAGTCGCCGCGGAAGTGATCGACGGGCCGCAGTCGGTCATCTTCGACGAAGCGGAAAACCGACTGCACGCCCAGAAGGGCGTGTTGTGCTGGTGTCTCGCGCCGGGGCAGGTCTGATGCGGCAAGGCGGCGACCCGGCGCCGAGTCGCCCGGCGGCGTTTTATTCCGAGGATGACAGGGTTTTGCCCTTCGCGGTCGAGGCGCTCGACCTGCGCGGCCGGGTCGCGCGCCTTGGCCCCACCGTCGATTCCATCCTCAATCATTACGCCTATCCGCTGCAGGTCGCGCGTCTCCTCGGCGAGGCGGTGACGCTTGCCGCGCTGCTCGGCTCGATTCTCGAATCGCATGGGCGCTTTCAATTGCAGACGCGCAGCGACGGTCCGGTCGACATGCTCGTCGTCGATTATGACGCGCCGGGGAAACTCCGGGGTTTCGCCCGTTTCGACGCTGAGCGCGTCGCGCACATCCACGATGTTGCGCCGGCGGCGCTGTTTGGGCGGGGTCATCTCGCGCTGACGATCGAGCGGGAGGAAGACGCCGCGCGCTATCAGGGCGTCGTGCCGCTCGAGGGAGAAAGCCTCGCCGAGGCGGCGCATCTTTATTTCCAGCAATCGGAGCAGATTCCGTCTTTCGTCAGACTGGCCGTCGCCGAAAGCGTCACGCCGCAAGGCCGCAGCTGGCGCGCCGGCGGCCTGCTGCTGCAATATCTGCCGTCCGGCGGCGCGCGCGCCCGCGATCTTCCCCCTGGCGACGCGCCCGAGGGCGCGCTGGAGCTTATGGAAGACGACGACGATGATCATTGGACCGAGGGCCAGGCGCTCGCCGCGACTCTGGAAGATCACGAGCTCGTCGATCCGGCGCTGTCGAGCGAACGCCTGCTCTATCGCCTGTTCCATGAGCGCGGCGTCAAGGTCTTCGCTGAACGCGCGCTGGAGGAATTCTGCCGCTGTTCGCATGAGCGCATCGACAAGCTGTTGAGAAGCTTCTCGCCGCAAGAGCGCCGCGACATGATCGGCGACGACGGCCGCATCGGCGTCACCTGCGAGTTCTGCGGCACGCTGCGCAGCTTCAATCCTGCCGATTACGATTGACCTGGAGGCGGAAGCAAAGACATGTCCGCTGAATTCATCTTCCCGCCGCCGCCATGCCCGAGCGTTGCCATCGCGCAAGACGCGCGGCGGTTTCCGGTGCGGCGGATATTCTGCATCGCGTTGAACTACGCCGCGCATGCCAGAGAGATGGGAAAAGAGGCGGCGAAGGGCGAGGGCGGTGAGCCGCCGGTGTTCTTCGCCAAGCCCGCCGACGCCGTCGTCGAGAGCGGCGCGACGATTCCCTATCCGACGCTGACGAATAATTTTCACCACGAGATCGAACTGGTCGCGGCGCTCTCCCGCGGCGGCGCTGATATCCCCGTCGAGCAGGCGCTCGACTGCGTCTTCGGTTATGCGGCCGGCATCGATTTGACGCGGCGCGACCTGCAAACCGCGGCGCGCAATGCCGGCCGCCCCTGGGACATGTCGAAGGGTTTCGATCATTCCGCGCCGATCGGCGCCATAAGCCCCGTTGCTGAGATCGGCCACCCGACGCGCGGGCGCATCGCGCTGTCCGTCAATGGCGTCAATCGACAGGCCGGCGATCTTGGCGATCTGATCTGGAGCGTGCCCGAAATCATCGCGGCGCTTTCTCGGAATGTCGCGCTCGCGCCCGGCGATCTGATCTTCACCGGCACGCCCTCGGGCGTCGGCCCCCTCCTTCCCGGCGACCTTGTCGAAGGCGAGGTCGAGCATGTCGGGTCTGTGGCCGTAAGCATCGGAAAATAGATGAGGTTGCGCCAGACGGGGAAACCCGGCTATTTGCAGGAGCGTGAAACGCCTTCGCGCGACCTATCGCAGCCGTCGTTGCGCCTCCCCCGCGCCGCCGGCGCGCGAGGCTCAGGACATGCCGGTCAATCTCGACCCTGAAGACTGGGACGAATTTCGCGCCGAGAGCCATCGCGCGCTCGACATGATGCTCGACCATCTGCGGAATTTGCGCGAACGCCCGGTCTGGACCGAGCCGAGCGGAGAGGCGTTGGCGCGTTTCAAGCGTGAGCTGCCGCAGGAGGGGCGCGATTTCTCCGCCGTGCTCGAGGATTTCGACCGCTATATCAAGCCCTTCGCGACCGGCAACACCCATCCGATGTTCATGGGCTGGGCGCAGGGCGCCGGCACCCCGGTCGGCATGATCGCGGAAATGCTCTCCGCCGGCATGAATTCGAACTGCGGCGGACGCAATCACATCGCCATCGACGTCGAGCGCCAGATCGCCGCCTGGATGGCCGAGGCCTTCGGCTTTCCGGCGGATGCGAGCGGCATTTTCGTCACCGGCACCTCGATCGCCAATTTCCTGTGTCTGCTCGTCGCGCGCGACCAGGCCTATGGCGATAACGACGTGCGGCTCAACGGACTTTGCGCGCAAACAGGTCAGCTCATCGCCTATGCGTCGCCCGAAGCGCATAATTGCGTCCGCCAGGCGATGGAGCTCGCGGGACTCGGCGCGCGGCATCTGCGCCTCATTCCCTCCGACGAGCGCCGAGCGATGCGCGTGCGCGATCTTCGCCGCGCCATCGCCGCCGACCGGGCGGCGGGGTTCAGGCCTTTTCTGATCGTCGGCACGGCGGGAACCGTCGACACCGGCGCGATCGACCCCTTGGATCGGCTGGCCGATGTTGCCCATAGCGAGGACATGTGGTTCCATGTCGACGGTGCCTTCGGCGCGCTGGCGGCGCTGTCGCCGACGCTGAAGCCGATGATCAAGGGGCTGGAGCGCGCCGACAGCATCGCCTTCGACTTCCACAAATGGCTCCACGTCCCTTATGACGCAGGTTTCTTTCTGGTGCGCGATCCTAAGGCTCATAAGCGCGCCTTCGCCGCCAACGCCGCCTATCTGACCCGCGCGCCGCGCGGCCTCGCGGCCGGCGACACATGGCCCTGCGATCTTGGACCCGATCTTTCGCGCGGCTTTCGCGCGCTCAAAGCCTGGTTCACCATCGAAACCTTCGGCGCGAAGCGTCTCGGCCAATGTATCGAGCAGACCTGCCGCATGGCGAAGCGGCTCGAATCTTGGATCGTCCAATCGGACGCCTTCGTGCTGCGGGCGCCGGTGACGCTCAACATTGTCTGTTTCGGCGTCAAGGACGATGAAGACGGTTCGCTCGCCCGCGAAATCGTCATGGAGTTGCATGAGCGCGGCGAAGCGGCGCCGTCGCTGACCATCCTCGACGGCGTTCCGGCGATCCGCGCTGCGATCATCAACCACCGGACCGAAGAACGTGACATCGACGCCTTCGCCCAATTTCTCGAAGCCGCGCTCAGGCGCGCCCGCAAGGAGCCGCATGATTTCGGCGCGCTCGTCGAGCCGCATGGGCCGGGCAAGACCCGGCTATCCGAGGATTGACGCCGCGCCTGTCGTGAGCCTGTCATATTCCGCCGGGCTCTGTTTTCGAGTCTTCCCGTGAGCGCCGCCAAAATGCCAGACCGCCTCGCCATCGCGCCCTATTCGCATATTCCAGGATGTCTGTGGCTCCTGCGGTTTAACGGCGAGGGCGAAGCTGCGCCGGGAACCGCCGAGGATTTCGATACGATCTGCGCGCCGCGAGAGGGATTCTTGTGGCTGCACATGGATCTCGCCGACGTGCGCACGCGCCCGCTGCTGGCGCGGATTACGGCGCTTCCCGAAGACGCGCGCGATTCGTTGTGCGATCCGGTCGACCACCAGCACATCGAATATTCGGACGGAATTGTCAGCGGCGCGCTGCTCGATTACGAACGCGATTTGAGCGGACCGACGTCTCGCACCGACTATGTCCGCTTCGTTTCGGGCGCGAGCTTCTTCATCAGCGCGCGCCGACTGCCGATGGATAGTGTCGAGGCGACGCGCATCGCCGTCGATCGCGGCGCCCGCCTTTACTCGCCGATCGATCTTTTCGAACAGCTGACCCATGCGCTGATCGACGGGCTGGCGCGAAAAGCCGCCGAGCTTGGCGCGGCCTTCGATCGCGTCGAGGACCGCATCATCGATCAGCGCGGGCGTCTGGCGCGGCCGGCGCTCAGCGCCGCGCGCCGCGACGCGGTGCGCCTAGCGCGCCAGATCAACGGCCTGTCGACGACGGTGGCGCGGCTCGAAGCCATCGACGAGGAAATCGGCGAGCAGCGCGACGATGATTTGCGGGCGGCCGCCGCGCGACTGGTTCAACACGCCGGCGGCCTGAATCAGGATGTCACCAGCCTTCAGGAGCGCGCCCGTCTGCTGCAGGACGAGCTCAACGCGCTGCTGAGCCTTGAGACCAACGACCGGCTCTATGTGTTGACCTTGACCACGATGCTGCTGCTGCCGGCGACCTTCGTCACCGGATTTTTCGGCATGAACACCAAGGACCTGCTGTTTCTCGAGACCGACAATGGCACGCTCTATGCGACGATGCTCTGCGTGCTGGCTTCGGCGACGGCGCTTTTTTTGATGCGCCGTTGGGGTCTCGCCGGCGCGCCGGAGGGCGACGAGCCGCGCCCCCGGCGCGAGCGCCAGGACCGCCCGGCCGACCGGAGTTTTTGAGGTTAGCGGCGGGAGTTGCGGGGTTTACATGCGTGCGCGCGCCGCCTAATTTCCGCGCCGACTGCGGCGAGGCCGCTTTGCATACCCACAACTGGAAAGATCATGCGTGCCGAACCGCTTGCGCTCAAAGCCGACATTGAGCAGTCCATTGGACTGCTGAGGAGGCATCTTTGACGTCGACACGTCGCAACGGCGCCTCGCCGAATTGAACGTCCGCGCGGAAGACCCCGCGCTCTGGAACGATCCCGAAGCCGCGCAGAAGCTCATGCGCGAGCGCACCCAGCTCGAGGAGCAGATGGGCGCGCTGTCAGGCCTCGCGCGCGAACTCGACGACGCGCTGACCCTCGTTGAGCTTGGCGAGTCGGAAGGCGACGCCGACGCCGAGAAAGAGGGCGTCGAGGCGCTGAAAAGCCTGCTGAAACAGGCCCGCGCACGTCAGATTGAGGCGCTGTTTTCGGGCGAAGCCGACGCCAATGACACTTTTATCGAGGTTCATTCGGGCGCCGGCGGCACCGAGAGTCAGGATTGGGCGCGCATGCTGTTTCGCATGTACGCCCGCTGGGGCGAGCGCCATAAATTCAAGGTCGAGGTGATCGAGGAGACGCCGGGCGAAGAGGCCGGCATCAAATCGGGAACGATTCTGGTCAAAGGCCACAATGCCCATGGCTGGGCGAAGACCGAATCCGGCGTGCACCGTCTGGTGCGCATCTCGCCCTTCGATTCGAACGCGCGGCGCCATACCAGCTTCGCCTCGGTCTGGGTCTATCCGGTCGTCGACGATCGCATCGAAGTCAACGTCAATGAATCGGATTGTCGTATAGACACGTATCGATCGTCGGGCGCCGGCGGCCAGCACGTCAATACGACCGACTCGGCGATCCGCATCACCCATCTGCCGACCGGCATCGTCGTCGCCTGCCAGGCCGAGCGCTCACAGCACAAGAACCGCGCCACCGCCTGGAACATGCTGCGCGCCCGGCTCTATGAGCTGGAGATCGAAAAGCGCGAGGCGGAGGCCAATAAGATCGCGGCCTCGAAGACCGAGATCGGCTGGGGCCATCAGATCCGCAGCTATGTGCTGCAGCCCTATCAGCTGGTGAAGGATTTGCGCACCGGCTTCACCTCGGGGACGCCTTCCGAGGTGCTCGACGGCGAACTCGACGATTTCATGCAGGCCTCTCTGGCGCAGCGTATATACGGCGGCGGTCCGGAGAAGGTCGAGGACGTCGAGTAGGGGACTCGTGATCGATTCCGAAGGTTTAGAGCGCGCTCCACGCGAAAAACCGGCTCCCGCTTTCGCTTTTTCGCGGGCCGCGCTCTAGGCCCATTTTTCGACCGTCAGGCCGGGGATATCGTCGAAATCGTCAGTGTTGGCCGCGACCAGCGTCAGGCCAAGGTCGAGCGCCTGGGCGGCGATCATCCGGTCGAGCGCGCGCCGGCGCTTCTGGTCGACCTTGCCGAGCAGCGCCCCATAGGCGTCCGCGGCGCCGCGATCGAAGGGCAGCACGTCAATATTTTTGGCGATGAGCGCGATGTTCTCGGCGAGCCGTCCGTGAGTTTCTGCGCCGGTCGCGCCGGCGAGCGTTTCCGCAAGGCTGATCGCCGAAATCGCCACATCGCCGATCTCGAGCGCGGACAGCCGATCGAGCACGCCGGGAAGGCCGAGCGCCGCGGCGATGACGACATTGGTGTCGAGCAGGTAGCGGGCCATCGCGCTAGCGTGGTTCGAACAGGCGCTTGGGCGGCTTGAACTCGGGGCGCGCGATGGCGACCGGAGGCGGCGTAATTCTCAGCTGCGCCACGAGTTCGGCCATGTCGAGCCGCAGCGGCGTCACCACGAGACTCCCGCCCTGGCGGCGCACGACGACTTCGGCCCCCTCCTCGAAGGCGATGCCGCGCGGCAGTCTGACCGCGAGACTATTGCCGGACTTGAAAATGCGAGTCGCGCTCATGACGCAAATGTGACGCCAGAATCCCGATGTGTCAATCTACGTATATATTTTCGGAAGGCTCCAAGTCCGATTTGTCAATAGTGCAGAGGTTGCCGTCATGGCCGGCCTTGCGCCGGCCGACTGGTCTCGGCGCCATAGGCGTCATTCGTCCCGGCGAGGATCGACGCGATCAGCGCGGCCATGATGCAGAAAGCCAGGCGCTCGTTGACTTGGTTCGCCGCTTTCCAGAACAGCCGCAGTCGACTTGATTGCCGCTTCCGGCGCATGCTATTTGCGGCAGCCCATGGCTGCGGAGAGGTGGCTGAGTGGTTGAAAGCACCGCACTCGAAATGCGGCATACGGGCAACTGTATCGGGGGTTCGAATCCCTCCCTCTCCGCCATTTGAAACGAAACGAGATTGAATACTCGGAGTTCGAATCTCATCCAAGGGTTCGATAGGTTCGAAAAGTCAAAATTATGAAAGAATCCGAATTTCCTACATTTCGAACTGAGCGCTTAATTCTCCGTGAAATTACCGAGGCAGATGCGCCTTCTTACGAAGAAAATTTCGCCACTTACGATGTCATTAGCCAATTAACAAAGACTGTTCCTTGGCCTTATCCTAAAGGTGGCGTTTTAGAATATATCAGAACTGAGATACTTCCTAAATAAGGCAAAGATAGATGGGTATGGGGCATTACTTTCAAAGAGAACCCTGACGAAGTTATTGGCGTTATAGATTTATGGAGAGAAGGCAAACCTGAAAATAGAGGGTTCTTTCTTGGTAAAAAATACTGGGGCCAAGGCATTATGACCGAGGCGGTAACGCCAGTAATGAACTATGCATTTGACTCACTCGGATTCGAAAAACTCATTTTTGCCAACGCAGCAGGAAATAAACGTTCTCGTCGTGTTAAAGAAAAGACAGGGGCACGATTGCTCCGCCTTGAGCCAGCAGAATATGTAAACCCCGAATACGAGCAGCGCGAAGTTTGGGAACTTACCAAGCAGGAATGGCATAAACTAAAAAGCCGCTAATTGCTGAATAATATCGCTGCTGACGTAATTGATTTTGTGGCTTATAATTTTAGCGAAATCCGGTAGGCAGGTTCGAAATTCGTTTGCTACGCGCCGCCAGTTCGGAACTGTCCGGTCTCAGGACATAGGTGACGGATTGTTCCCAAGACGGGGGCGACAACGTCACGCCGAATGGGTCATCGAGAGGCGCGCGTTTTCTGCTCGAGA
This sequence comes from Methylocystis sp., assembly GCF_050246715.1. NCBI lineage: Bacteria > Pseudomonadati > Pseudomonadota > Alphaproteobacteria > Hyphomicrobiales > Methylocystaceae > Methylocystis > Methylocystis sp. Next base: position 124,984 of record NZ_JBFWVN010000001.1, on the reverse strand, counting down.
TCGACGAGTCCCAGATCGTAACTCATGAAGCTCTGACCGCATCTATTGGGTATGCTGCCTGAGTCTGGCCTCAAGCTCGGCGATCCGGGTGGTCAGCGGCGTCGTCAATGCGCGCACCTCATCCAGCGTGTATCGCTCAGTGATGTGCTGCGGGCAGTTCCAGTCGAAGGCTTCGACCGCGATGATGAAACCACGCTCGATCCGCGCCCGATAGTCGGGGATTTCGAGGCGCGACAGCAGTTCCTGGTCCTTAAGGTCAATGATCTTCGCCCGGCCGAACAGCTTCAGGCGCGTTTTGTTCGGGTAATCCATAAAGAACAGCGAAACCCGATCGTCGGCCATGAGATTGCCGACGCTGACATATTGCCGATTGCCGCGAAAATCCGCGAAGCCGATCCTGCCTTCGTCAAGAACCCGCACGAAGCCGGTGGGTCCGCCGCGATGTTGGACGTAGGGCCAACCCGTCTCGCTGACGGTCGCCATGTAAAGCGAATCGCGCGCCGCAAGGAAGCCGGCCTCCGCCTGCGTCAGATGACGGTTTGTCGCCTGCGTCACGCTTTCCATGCGCGCATAGGCCTTTCGGCTTCCCTGTTCTTCCTGGACCTTCTTCACTGTCGACGTGAAGGCGATGTCCGCGAAATGATGCGACATGCGTTCCTCCTGCGGATATTCGTCCGCGCCTTACAGGCCCAGATCCGACAGGCCCGGGTGATCCGCCGGCCGCGGCCCTAACGGCCAGAAGAACCTGCGGTCGCCTTCGCGAATAGGTTGATCATTGATGCTCGCGAAGCGCAGCCGCATGAGGCCGCGCTCGTCGAATTCCCAGTTCTCGTTGCCGTGCGATCGAAACCAATTGCCGGCGTCGTCGCGCCATTCGTAGGCAAAGCGCACCGCGATCCGGTTCTCGGCGAAGACCCATAGTTCCTTGATGAGACGGTAATCGAGCTCACGCGTCCATTTGCGCTGCAGGAAAGCGACGATCTCCGCCCGTCCGGTCGGGAATTCCGCGCGATTGCGCCAGCGGCTGTCTTCCGTATAGGCGCGCGAGACGCGTTCTGGGTCGCGTGTGTTCCACGCATCCTCGGCCATCCGCACCTTCTGGATCGCCGTCTCCCGCGTGAAGGGCGGCAATGGCGGGCGCGCTGCAGATGTCGTCGAGTCGATCATAAGATTTGTCCTTGCGCGTGATCGACGGCGCAGTTTACGCCGCGCCGTCTGAATGGAGGTCGAGGATTAGGCGGCATTGTTCAGATCGATTTTCGGGAAGTCGATCTCGATCTGCGTCGCCTTGCCGAGAAGGTTGGTGAAGATGTTCATCGCCACATGGGCGATGATCTCGACGATTTCCGCGTCCGAGTGACCGGCGTCGCGCACCGCATCGAACTCAGCCTTGGTCACCTCGCCTGAATGCTCGACCAAGGCGCGCGCGAAGGAGAGCGCCGCTTCCGCCTTGGCGTCCGAAGAGCGGCCGAGGCGATTGGCGAGCATCTCCTGGTTGTCGAGACCGACCTTGCGGCCAATGGCCGTATGAGCCGAAACGCAATATTGGCAGGCATTCTGCTCGGCCACCGTCAGCGCGATGCGCTCACGCGTCTTCGGGTCGAGAACGCCCGCGCCGGCAATGCCGTGAATGCCGAGGAAGGCGCTCAGGGCGGCCGGCGAATTTGCCAGCGCCCGGATGAAGTTGGGAACCGACCCGAGTCCGCTCTGGACGGCGTCCAGAAGCTGTTTGGCCTCGGCGGTGGCGGTCTGAGGGTCGATAACGGCGACACGAGCCATGGGATCATCCTCAACTGATTGGTCAGGCGATGCGCTCTGCATCGCTCGATTTCACTGTGGTTCATCGCGCTGTTTGAAAGAATATGCGACATATGCAATTCATTATTCCGTCGATCGGAACAGTATGGATCGTCTGCACGAGATTGAGGTCTTTGTCGCGGTCGCCGACGCCGGTAGCTTTGCGAAGGCCGGCGCTCGTCTCAGGCTCTCGCCGCCGGCTGTCACGCGAGCCATCTCGGCGCTTGAGGATCGGTTGGGCGCGCGGGTCTTCAACCGGACCACGCGCAGCCTCGCCATTACCGATGTCGGGCAACGGTTTCTGGAAAGCGCGCGGCGTATCCTGATCGATCTGGAGAGCGCGGAAAAGGAGGCGGTTGGGGAAACGGGCGCGCCTCAGGGACACCTCACGGTGACGGCGTCAATCACTTTCGGCCGATTGGCGCTGGCGCCCATCGTCTGCAGCTTCCTCGCCCAGCATCCACGCGTCTCGATCTCGGTCGTGCTCCTCGATCGGATCGCCAATCTGGTCGAAGAAGGCATCGATCTCGCCATTCGCATCGGACCGCTACCCGACTCCAGTCTCGTCGCCAAGCGAGTCGGGACGGTTCGACGCGTCTTGGTCGCCAGCCCTGGCTATCTCGCTCGCCGCGGCGCGCCGGCATTGCCGGCGGATCTGCGCCTGCATTCGATGATCGCCTTCACCGGGCTGACGCCCAATCGAGAATGGCGTTTTCTTGATGGGAGAAGCGGCGCCGCCGTCTCCATCGCGCCGCGCCTCGAGATCAATGATGCGGCGGCTGCGATCGCGGCGGCTGAGATGGGGGACGGGATCACCCTCGCGCTGTCCTACATGGTCGCAGACCACATCCGGGAGGGCCGCCTTGTGACCGTGCTCGATGACCTCGCGCCGCCGCCCGTTCCGGTTCATCTCGTCTATCCGCAAAACCGGCTGATCGCGCCCAAACTGCGGGCTTTTCTCGACTTCGTCACCCCGCGACTTAAGGACACGCTGGAACGCCTGAGGCTTCGAGAGGGAGACGCGCCCTGCGATCGAGATTGAAATGACCTAAGCCCAGCGTCGGCGGCGATTTGTCGGTTCGATCATGAATTTGGCGGTCGCGAGCCTCTGCAGCTTCGCTCTTCAATTCATCGAGCGGCGTCGGCTCGACGGGGGCACGGCTCCGATGCGCGAATTCGCGAGCGCGATTGGGAAGCCCATCGGCGGCTTGTTCATGACGCCCGTAATGGGCGCAGCCGCTTGCCCTTTCCAGACCCGCTCCTAGGTAAGCCTGCGCCTGCCGCTCTCTGCGCTCGGCGACGAGCGGCGGTTTTCTGCGGCTCGCCCGCCGCTCGGATGAGGTCACGGTTTCTCAACAATGGAGGCGCTTGCGGATTTACGACAGCGATATCGGGAGGCCGCCTATCGCCATCTTGCAATGATGGAGAGGATGTCATGGCCGAACCCCCGACTCGCCGCGGAATCCAGGGATCCTTTATTGCTCTTGTTGCCGGCGTTGGCCTTCTGACGCTGGGAATTTGGATTGGACCGACTTGGGAAGGAATTGTGTTTGACGCCATCGGCATGGCGTCGCTGGTCGCGCTTCTTTGGCTCTTTTAGCCGTAATGGCGCGCGTTTTTTGAGGACAATGACATGTTGAAATGGCCAGTCGCTCTTACGATCTTCGCCGCCGTCGCGGCATGTTCAACCGTCGCACTCGCACAGACGCCGCCGGCGGCTCCGGATTGCGCGGCGCGGGCGACGGAAAAGAAGCTGCATGGCGCGGCGCTGAACAGTTTCATGAAAAAGTGCGACAGGGATGCCGCCGCCGCTACCTGCGAAGCCGCCGCGGCCGAGAAGAAATTGGCCGGCGCCGCCAAGGCGAGCTTCACCAAGAAATGCATCAGGGACGCAACCGCGACGCCGGGCGCTCAATGAGGCGCTGCGCGGGCGCTTTGCGCCTGCGCGCCGCCATCAAAAATCATCGTCTTCGAGAAACACGTTGCACTCTTGAGGCCGCCACTTGGTGTTTGCCGCATCCTGAATTCTTCGATGCGATCTCAAGAGCACATGGCGAAGCCCCTCGCCGGGCGCGAGGCTGAACCTGTGTTCCAGCGCCGTGCGGCTGACATAGACGCGGACCAATTGGGCGCCGTACTGCGCTTCCCAAAAATAATAGGCCCGGCCATCGCGATAATGCGTTGTCGGCGGATCAATCTCGCCGACGGCGAGATCCAGCAATTGCAACATGCCTGCTCCTTGGCGGTGAATTATGCGTCTTCGAAACCGGATCGTCGCGAGAAAAGCGGCGGGCCTATAATCCCGCATGACCTCTATAAATCGTAGAGTTGAAGGTTCCGCGACCAGTCCGAATACGAGTGGAGCGCTTCTCATAGCAAATCGGCGTGTTCGCCCTTTTTCGCGAGTGTGTCGCGAATGTTGCGCGCATTCGAGCAGCCGCGCCGAAAAGGCGTTCGTGAAAGGGCCGCCGATACCACGCAAAGCTGACGCAACTGGGAATTTTTGTGTGAGAAGCGACAGCTTCGAGTGAAATGCGATTGCTTCCAACGAAAAGCGGCGGCCTCGTTAAAGTCCGCCGCTAGTCGATAGCTGACGCCTGAAAACGGGGGGACGGACGCCTGCTATCAGTTCCCACCTTGAGTGGTTGGCGCGTCATAGCACGACGGCGCCGCCGCCATTTTTCGTGACTGTGTCTCGACTGTTGCGTCGCGCTCGGCGGTTGTGGCGAAAAGGCGTTCACGAACCGGTAGCTCACGCTGCATTTGGGCGCGATCGCGCAAATGCAGATGACCTATTGCCGTTAGAGTTTGCTTTTCAGCCGCTTCCATAAGTCGATGACGTGCGGCCTCGCCCATTCGAAGAGGGCCTTCGCGCTTTTGAACGCCAGGCGGCTGACGGTTTTCACCAATTCAACCGCTCGGTCGAACCATGGCAAAAACCAGCTGTCAGGCGGGATTTTCGCCCGCGCCCAGGCGACCCAGTCGTTGCCGATCTGCGACGCCGCGCGCCCCAACACGCCCCACGGATCTTCAACCGGCGCGCGCGCCACCGCGTCGCGAAAACGAGCGAACTCGGCCGCAATCTCAGACTCCTTGCGGCGCTCTTCATCGAGTTGGCGAGAAAGCTCGCTGGCGTGCGTCGCTTCCTGCTCCGCATGGCGCTCGCTGGCCTCGGCCTTTTTTTCGCTGCGCTGCGCGATCAGCACATCGGCGGCGATTTCTCTAACCGACTCGTCGACTTGCAGCGCCATGGCCTCATATTTAGTAAGTAAGTTGTCGCGCTGCTCCGTCACATCGCGCAGGAGCGCGAGCAATTCCTCGCGGCTGAGATTTTCGTGCTCGATGTCCTTGGGGACCATAGGGATTGGGCTGCCGGGCAAATCCGCCTCCGGGGATGACGCTTTCCTCGCCCCCGCCGCCTACCGCGACAGCAGGGCCAAGATGGGACCGCATTCTTAACTAATGCGGCCGAAGCTTGCTGTCCAACGCGGCGCGTGCGTTCAAATATCCACTGACCGGAAAAAACTGGTGGGCGCTTGACGGCGGTCGCGCGACTAGCGCGCGGCTCGCGAAAAAGCGGGAATCGGTTTTTCGCATAGAGCGCGCTCCAAACTTTTTGAATCGATCACGCTGCGTTTAGACGATTCCGCCTAAACGCAGCGTGATCTAGCGCATCAGCGCGGCGACGCCCGGCAGAATCTTGCCTTCGAGCCATTCGAGAAAGGCGCCGCCCGCCGTCGACACATAGGAAAATTCCTGGGCGACATGCGCCTGATTGAGCGCCGAGACCGTGTCGCCGCCGCCGGCGACCGAGAGCAGCTTCCCCTCGACAGTGAGCCGCGCCGCCGTCTGCGCCACAGCGTTGGTGCCTTCGTCGAAAGGCGGTAGTTCGAACGCGCCGAACGGGCCGTTCCACACCAGCGTCTTGCATTTGGCGAGAAGCGCCTCGACATGGGCGATCGACTTCGGCCCGACGTCGAGGATCATGTCGCTTTCGCCGACATGATCGACCGAGACGATATGCGACGGCGCATGCGCCTCGAACTTCTGCGCGACCGTGGCGTCGATCGGCAGCACGATCTCGCAGCCGGCCTTTTCCGCCTTGGCGAGAATCTCCTGTGCGGCGCCGGCGAGATCATGTTCGCACAGCGACTTGCCGACGGCTTTGCCTTGCGCGGCGAGGAAAGTGTTCGCCATGCCGCCGCCGATGACGAGATAGTCGACCTTCGCGACGAGATTGCCGAGGAGTTCGAGCTTGGTTGAAACCTTCGCGCCGCCGACGATCGCCATGACCGGGCGCTGCGGATGGGCGAGCGCCGATTCAAGCGCTTCGAGTTCCGCCTGCATGGCGCGGCCGGCGAAGGCCGGGAGTTTATGTGCGATTCCTTCGGTGGAGGCATGGGCGCGATGCGCCGCCGAAAATGCGTCGCTGACGAAAATGTCGCCATTCGCCGCGAGCGCCGCGATGAAATCGTCAGCGTTCTTTTCTTCGCCCTTGTGGAAGCGCGTGTTCTCGAGCAGCGCGACGTCGCCGTCCTTGAGCGCGTTGACGACGCGCGCCGCCTTCTCTCCGACGCAGTCGTCGGCGAAAGCGATTTTGCGCTTGAGCGCATGTTCGAGCGCCGGGAGCACTTGGCGCAGCGAGTCCTCCTCGACGCGCTGGCCTTTCGGCCGGCCGAAATGCGAAAGCAGAATCACCCTGCCGCCCTTTTTTGTGATCTCGTCGATCGTCGGCAGCGCGCGTTCGATGCGCGTCGCGTCGGCGACGCGGCCGTCCTCCATCGGCACGTTGAGATCGACGCGCAGCAGCACGCGCTTTCCTTTGACGTCGACGTCGTCGAGAGTGCGGAAGGCGGTCATAGGAAGCGTCCAATCGCGGCTTGAAAAAGAGGCGCGGACCGCAAGGTCCGCGCCGGCATGTTTGGCGAAGCTTACAGAAGCTTGCCGATCGTCGCCGCCACATCGGTCATGCGGCCGGAGAAGCCCCATTCATTGTCGTACCAGGACAGGATCGACACGAGATTGCCGTCCATCACCTTGGTCTGGTCGAGATGGAAGCAGGACGACAGCGGATTGTGATTGAAATCGATCGACACGAGTTTCTCGCTCGTATAGCCGAGCACGCCTTTGAGCGGGCCGTCGGCGGCGGCCTTGATCGCGGCGTGCACCTCGTCCTTCGTCGTCGCGCGTTTCGCCAAAAACTTCAGATCGACCGCCGAGACATTGGGCGTCGGCACGCGCATGGCGAAGCCGTCGAGCTTGCCGTTGAGTTCGGGCAGCACCAGCCCAACGGCTTTCGCCGCGCCGGTCGAAGTCGGAATCATCGACAGCGCCGCCGCGCGGGCGCGATAAAGGTCCTTGTGCATAGTATCGAGCGTCGGCTGATCGCCCGTATAGGCGTGGATCGTCGTCATGATCCCCTTGTCGATGCCGATCGCCTCATGCAGCACCTTGGCGACCGGCGCGAGGCAGTTGGTCGTGCATGAGGCGTTGGAAATGACAAGATGGTCCTTCGTGATCTTGTCGTGATTGACGCCATAGACGACGGTGATGTCGGCCCCGTCGCCCGGCGCCGAGACCAGCACGCGCTTCGCGCCGGCGTCGAGCAACAGCTTCGCCTTGTCGCGCGCGGTAAAGAGGCCGGTGCATTCCAGCGCGATGTCGATCTTGAGCTCCTTGTAAGGAAGCTCGGCCGGATTTTTGATGGCGGTCACTTTGATCGGGCCACGGCCGACGTCGATCGTGTCGCCGGCGACTTTCACTTCATGCGGAAAGCGGCCGTGAACGGAATCATATCGCAGCAGATGCGCATTGGTCTCGACCGGGCCGAGATCGTTGATGGCGACGACTTCGAGGTCCGTGCGCCCGGTCTCGATGATGAAGCGCAGGATATTGCGGCCAATGCGCCCGAAGCCGTTGATCGCCACTCTCACCGTCATTTCATAACTCTCCTTGCGCCGCGGCAAACTTGCGCGGCTTTCGCTTTTCGTGCCCTGGGGCATCGAAGGCCGGGGTGTGATAGCACCTCGCGCCCCCCTGTCAACGCGCCGAGGCCGCGCCATTGCGAGCGGTTTCGAATTGCTTGATTCATGATAGGAACAGGCAGGCGCGCGAATCGCCCGGCGCGGTTCGTCGCGACCAAAAGCCTTGCGACTCCGGCGACCGGCGATGAACCACTCAGATAAGCGCGACAACGAAAACGCCAAGAGGATAGAGGCCGACATCGCCGAACTGCAGATGGCGATCGCGCAATTGGAGCGCATTGTCGCCGACAAGCTCGAAGACGAGCTCTCCAACGCCGAACTTTTAGAAGAACTCGCCATCATGCAGGACGACCGTTCGCGACTCGCGCTCGATCTCGACGCCGCCCTGGCGCGGCAAAACGCGTTGGAGAAAAGCCGCGACGAAGTGTTGCGGCGGCTCGATGCCGCGAGCGAAGGCGTCGCCGCCGCGCTCGGCGCGGCGGTCGCGGCGCCGGTTCGGGAGGACTGACATGGGCTCCGTGGTCCTCTCCATCGCCGGCCGCACGTATCGCATGTCCTGCGAGGACGGCGAGGAGCAGCGCATCGAAGCGCTTGCCCATTATCTCGAGGGTAAGATCGGGTCGATGCGCGCGAATTTCGGCGAAATCGGCGAGCAGCGCATCATCGTGATGGCGGCGCTCGCCATCGCCGACGAGGCGTCCGACGCACGCGCCAAAGCGCAGGCGGTGGAAGCGGAGTTCGCCGAATTGCGCGCCGAACTCGACGCCGCGCGCAAGGCGAATGACGCGCTGTCGGCGCGGGCGTCCGAGGCGCTCAAGGACGCGGCGCGCCGGCTCGCAAAGCTCAACGGCGATCTGTCGAAGCCGGCCGCGCCGGCGGACGATCTTCTATAGAAGGGTTTTCAATAGGCCTTTTGAATTAAACGATATCCGTTTGATCGGTTCGGCTGTCATTCCCGACGCGCGCAATGCGCGCGATTGGGAATCCAGAGCAAAACCAGCATTCCTGCCACGGCACTGGATTCCCGGTCGGGCCTTTGGCCCGCCGGGAATGACATGGTCCAATCAAACGGATCAACCGGAATCCGTACTACTTCGCCGCCCAGTCCATAATGCTCGGGTCGGTCTTGGCCTTTTCGAGATTGTCCGCCTGTTCGGACAATTGAAAATTGAGATGCTGCGCCGTCATCGCCTCGGCGCCGTCCGACATGATCGCGATCTTCATCTGCTCGGTGGCGAGACGATTGAGCTCATTGATCCATTGATTGAGATGGAGCATCAGCTTCCGTTTGCGCTCTCTTTGAATCTCATGCGACGAATCATTGTTGTCGGACAGCGCCAGTTCTTCCTGGGTCTGCTCAATCATTCCGTCGATCTTCTTGAGGTTTTCTTCAGCGGCGGCGAGCTGGTCGGCTGCGCCGGATTTCGCCTTTTCCACTGCCGCTTCCGCCTCGGCGTGCGCCTTCTTGAGATTGTCGAGGCCGTTCTGCAGCCATTTCGACTGGAGTTTGAGAAGCGAGTCGCGCGGCACCCCGCTGATGCTTAAGGAATTCGGAATGGGGAAGTATTGACCAAGTTGCGCGGCGGCGGCGGGCGTGGCGACAGTTGCGCCAAGCCAAGTCGCGCAGGCGATCAGGCCAAAGAGGGCCAACGTCCCGTGGAGGCCGGCCGTTTTGCGACGGAAGTTCATGATTTCTCTCCCCATATGCAGCGCTTTTCCATGCGCTTTTCTCGATCAAACTGGGCTATCGATTGAATTCTGGCAAGTGCCGAAGCGCTGCGCCGTAACGAGATGCCGGGCGCGCAACGCTTGACTGCCGCCACGTTTTCGCGCGAGCCTGTGAGCGCCGGGGGAGCCCCGCCCGGCGGCGCGCGTCAAAGCCGCCGCCAAGGGGCTGAGAGGCCGCAAGATGCGCCAGGAGGCGCAGGAGCGGCGACCCTTTGAACCTGATCCAGTTGAGACTGGCGGAGGGATGGTGTCGACAAATTCCGTAGATGGGCGTCGTTCATGCCCGCGCGCGTGATCGGCGCCGGCGTCGCCGGCCTGTGCGCTGCCTATGCGCTTGCCAAGAGGGGCGTCGACGTCGAGATCGTCGAACGCGAACCGGGGCCTGGCCTGGGGTGTTCGCGCTTCGCTGGCGGCATGATCGCGCCGTGGTGCGAATTGGAAAGCGCTGAGCCCCTGGTTGCGACATTGGGCGAAGAAGCGCTCGATTTCTGGTCGCGCGAAATCGGCGTTGCGACGGTCGCCGGCAGCCTTGTCGTGGCGCCCTGGCGCGAGCGGGCCGAAATTTTTGATTTCGCCCGGCGCACCCGCCAGTTCGAAACTTTGGACGGCGAGGGAATCGCGGCTCTGGAGCCGGAGCTTTCCCGTCGCTTCGAGGCGGGGCTGTTCTTTCCCAAGGAAGCGCATCTTGATCCCCGCGCGGCGATGTCCGCGCTCGCCAAGCGTCTTACGCGAATGCCGAATGTGGTTTTTCGTTTTGCGCAGGACGGCGCCGAGCCGGCGCCCGTGGCGGATTGGTCTGTCGACTGCCGCGGGTTCGCCGCGCGCGACGCGCTTCCCGGCCTTCGCGGCGTTAAAGGCGAAATGCTGATCTTGCGCAGCGAAGAGATTTCTTTCTCGCGTCCGGTGCGTATGCTGCATCCGCGCCGGCCGGTTTACGTCGTTCCGCGCGGCGAGGGACTGTTCATGGTCGGCGCGACGATGATCGAGAATGAGGAGCGGGCGCGGGTCACCGCGCGCTCGGTCGTCGAACTGGTCAATTCGGCCTTCGCCATCCACCCGGCCTTCGCCGAGGCCGAAATCGTCGAGACGGGGTCGGATCTGAGGCCGGCTTTCGCCGATAATCTGCCCCGTCTTTTGAAAAGGGATCGCACGCTCTATATCAATGGGCTCTACCGCCACGGGTTCCTGCTCGCGCCAGCTTTGGCGCGCCGTGCTGCTGAGGTCGTCTTGAACGACGAGCTCTTCCCAGAGGTGATGGATGCTGATTCAAATCAACGGACGACCGCAGGACGTCCGCGCCACGACGTTGCAAACGCTGCTGCAGGAACTGGGGTATGACGAAAAGACGGTCGGCACCGCCTTGAACCAGGAGTTCGTGCGCGCCAAGGACCGCGCCGAGACGCCTCTTCGCGAAGGCGACACCGTCGAAATCGTGACTCCGAGACAGGGCGGGTAAGCGAGCCTGAATGAACGACCCCCTGGGGCTCTATGACATCGCGTTGTCCTCGCGGCTGCTGCTCGGGACGGCGCGCTATCCGTCGCCCGCGATCCTCGCCGAATCCATTCGCGCGTCAGGCTGTGAAATCGTCACGGTTTCGCTGCGGCGCGAGGCCGGCAGGGCGCGGGCGGGCGAGGCGTTCTGGAGCCTGATTCGCGACATCGGCGTCCGGGTGCTGCCCAATACCGCCGGCTGCCGCACCGCCAGGGAGGCGATCGCCACGGCGCAGATGGCGCGAGAAGTCTTCGCGACCGACTGGATCAAGCTCGAAGTGATCGGCGAAGAGGATACGCTCCAGCCCGACGTCTTCGGGCTCCTCGAGGCGGCGCGGGTTCTCGTCGACGACGGCTTCAAGGTCTTCCCCTATACGACCGACGATCTCGTCGTCGCCGAAAAACTGCTCGACGCCGGCTGTCGCGTGCTGATGCCCTGGGCGGCGCCGATCGGCTCGGGGCGAGGCGTCAACGATATTTTCGCGCTGCGGGCGCTGCGCGCCCATTTTCCCGACACGCCGCTCATCGTCGACGCCGGGATCGGCGCGCCCTCCCACGCCGCGCTGGTCATGGAAATGGGCTATGACGCGGTGCTGCTCAACACCGCTGTTTCGCGCGCCGGCGACCCCGTCTTAATGGCGCGCGCCTTCGCCCTCGCGATCGAAGCGGGAAGGACCGGTTTCCGCGCCGAGCCGATGACCCCGCGCGACATGGCCGAGCCTTCAACGCCCGTGATCGGCCGTCCCTTCGACAGATTGGCCTGAGGGAACCGGCGAGTGGCGGCGATTAAACTCGATCCCTTCTACCTCATCGTTGACGACGCCGACTGGCTTCTCCGCCTGTTGCCGCAGGGCGCCAACCTTGTGCAGCTTCGCGTGAAGGACCGCGACGAGGCCGAGACGCGCGCGCAAATCGCGATGGCGCGGGACATTTGTGCGCGACAAGGCGCGCAGCTCGTCGTCAATGATCATTGGCGGCTCGCGATCGATGAAGGCTGCGACTTCGTCCATCTCGGCCAGGGCGATCTCGACGGGGCGGATATTCCAGCGCTGCGCCGCGCCGGCGTAAGGATCGGCGTATCGACCCATGACGAAGCCGAGCTCGACCGCGCGCTGTCCCTCGCAGCGGACTATGTCGCGCTCGGGCCGATCTATCCGACGCTTCTTAAACAGATGGAATTTGGGCCCCAGGGGCTCGCCCGGATCGGCGTCTGGAAGGCGGCGATCGGGGACACGCCGCTGGTTGCCATCGGCGGACTGACTCCCGAGCGCGCCATCGCCGCGCTCGCCGCCGGCGCCGACAGCGCCTGCGTCGTCACCGATATTTTGCGCAGCCCTGAGCCAGAGGCGCGCACGCAGGAATGGCTCTCCGCGACGCAGCCCTGGCGCGTTGGCGATGGCTTCTTCGCGCCGGATTTCGCCGGCGCGAGCATATGCCCTTCGCCCAATCACGGGCCGCGGCTGCGGCCGATCTCGTCTCTGGTGCTCCATTACACCGGAATGCAAACCGGAGAATCGGCGCTCGCCCTTCTCTGCAGCCCCCACTCGAAGGTCTCGGCGCATTATGTCGTCGAGGAAGATGGCCGCGTGCTGCAGCTCGTGCCCGAGTCGCGGCGCGCCTGGCACGCGGGAATAAGCTTCTGGGCCGGCGAAACGGACATGAATTCCGCGTCGATCGGAATCGAAGTCGTTCATCCCGGTTACCTCGACCCGCGTCCCTATACGGCGGCGCAGATCGAGGCGACGGCGGCGCTCGCCAAGGACATCTGCCGGCGCCACGCCATTCCCCCTGAGCGCGTGCTGGCGCATTCCGACATTGCTCCCGGCCGCAAGCAGGATCCCGGCGAGTTCTTCCCCTGGGAGGAGCTTGCCAAGCGCGGCGTCGGGCGCATCGTCGAGACGGCCTTCTCCGAAGGCGCGACGACGATCGCGCTTGGCGACGAGGGGGCGAAGGTGGCCTCGCTTCAGCGCGACCTCGCCGCTTACGGCTACGGCGTCGAAGAGACCGGCGTCTACGACGCGCAGACGGTCCACGCGGTCGAAGCGTTTCAGCGCCACTTCCGGCGCGCCAAGGTTGACGGCCGCGCCGACGGCGAAACCCGCGTCGCGCTCGCCCATCTCCTCGCGGCGCTGGGAGAACGGGTTTGAAGGCCGTTGTAGTGACGGGCGCCTCGACGGGAATCGGCGCCGCCTGCGTCGACCTTCTGGTCGAGAAGGGATTTCTCGTTTTCGCCTCGGTCCGCAACGACGCTGACGCCGACGCGCTCACCGCGCGGCACGCCGCCGCCGTCGTTCCGCTCTATTTCGACGTGACCGACGCTGACGCCGTCGCCGACGCCGTGCGATGCGTCGAGGCGCGGCTTGCCGGCGAGACGCTCGCCGGCCTCGTGAACAATGCCGGCATCGTGGTTCCCGGACCTCTGTTGCATCTGCCGATCGAAGATTTCCGGCGTCAGATCGAGGTCAATCTCATCGGGCAGCTCCAGGTGATCCAAGCCTTCGCGCCGCTGCTCGGCGCGGGCGAAGCGCGGCGCGGGGCGCCCGGCCGGATCGTCAATATGAGTTCGGTCGCCGGGCGCTTCGCCGCGCCTTTCCTCGGCGCCTACAACGCCTCGAAATTCGGGCTCGAAGGCATGTCCGACGCGCTGCGCCGCGAGCTGATGGTCTATGGCGTCGACCTGATCCTGATCGAGCCCGGCAGGATCGCGACGCCGATCTGGGACAAGGCCGAAGAGACCGATCTGCGACGGTTCGAGGGCACGCCCTATGCCGCTCCAGGCCGTAGAATGCTGAACTGGCTTGTTCGGGAAGGCCGACGCGCCCCCGGTCCGGAGGTCGTCGCGCGGGCGGTCTTGCGGGCGCTGACCGCGCCGCGCCCGCCCGCCCGCATCCCGGTCGTCAGGAACCGCTTTACCGACTACACGCTGCCCAGCCTGATGCCAGCGCGGCTCGTCGACTGGCTGACGGCGCGGCGGCTGGGGTTGGTGAAGAAAGATTCGGGCGGCTCGCAGGAGGGTTGATCGCACGGGATGCAACGGGAGAATCGTCCGGGGCGGGGCGACCGGACGAATGTCTCCAGCAGTAAAGCGAGGATCCCCGTCCTTCTCCCGACAGCTCTGCTGTCTGGGGCGCTTGACCTCGAACCCGTTACGGGCGACCTATCGGCGTCCGCAACGACCGCCGGAGCGAACTCCGTGAACGAAGCCGTCCAAGAGACCCGCCTGCCCGATCCGGTGGCCGCCGAGCCGGCGCCGCGCCGGCCGACCTGCGCGGTCGCGATCGGGACCGGACCCGGCGCCGTGATCGTCGGCGGCGTCGCGCCCGTCGTCGTCCAGTCGATGACCAACACCGATACGGCCGACGTGGACTCGACCGTGGCGCAGGTCACGGCGCTGGCTCAAGCCGGCTCGGAACTGGTGCGCATCACCGTCGATCGCGACGAGGCGGCCGCCGCCGTCCCGCACATCCGCGACCGGCTCGACCAGAAGGGCGTCAACGTCCCGCTCGTCGGCGACTTCCACTACATCGGCCACAAGCTTCTCGCCGATCATCCGGCCTGCGGCGAGGCGCTCGCCAAATACCGGATCAATCCGGGCAATGTCGGCTTCAAAGAGAAGAGGGACAAGCAGTTCGCCTCGATCGTCGAGCTTGCCGCCAAGCACGGCAAGGCGGTGCGGATCGGCGCCAATTGGGGCTCGCTGGATCAGGAGCTCTTAACCTATCTCATGGATTTGAACCACGCCTCCGACCGGCCGCTCGACGCGCGCGCCGTGACCCGCGAGGCGCTGGTCCGCTCGGCGCTGATGTCGGCGCGCCGCGCCGAGGAGATCGGCCTCGATAAGAACCGCATCGTCATTTCGGCGAAAGTCTCGGCGGTGCAGGACCTCATCGCCGTCTACCGCATGCTGGCCGCGCGCAGCGATTATGCGCTGCATCTCGGCCTGACTGAGGCCGGCATGGGCTCGAAGGGCGTCGTCGCCTCCTCGGCCGCGCTCGGCGTGCTGCTGCAGGACGGCATCGGCGATACGATCCGGGTATCGCTGACCCCCGAGCCCGGCGGCGACCGTTCGCTCGAAGTGCGCGTCGCCCAGGAAATTCTGCAGACCATGGGCTTTCGCACCTTTGTGCCGCTCGTCGCCGCCTGTCCGGGCTGCGGGCGCACCACCTCGACGGTGTTTCAGGAGCTTGCGCGCGACATTCAGGAACATATCCGCGCCCGCATGGCGGTCTGGCGGATGCAATATCCCGGCGTCGAGACGCTCAATGTCGCGGTGATGGGCTGCATCGTGAACGGGCCGGGAGAGTCGAAACACGCCGACATCGGCATTTCGCTGCCCGGCACCGGCGAGACGCCGGCCGCGCCCGTCTTCATCGACGGCAAGAAAGCGATGACCCTGCGCGGCGAGGGCATCGCCGAGGACTTCACCCGCATCGTCGACGATTACGTCACCCGCCGCTTCGGCGGCGAGAAGGGCGAGGCGGCGGAGTAGGCGACGCCTTCGTCTCTCTCGCGTCATGGCCGGGCTCGTCCCGGCTATCCACGAAAAGATGCGCGGTGACCTCGTGGATGCCCGCGACAAGCGCGGGCATGACGCGCGAAATGTTAAGGCTTCGGCCCATTTGACGCCTCTCGCAACGCCTCCGCGGCCCTACGCAGATCGCGCCAGGCGGCAGGTTTCAGCGCCGCGCTTTTCAGCATCGCTTCGAGACTGGAAAACACGAAGGCGCGCGCGAGATGCGCGCCGCAGCGCGCTTCATAGATCTTGCCGCGCAGCTTGCCGACAGGCTCCTTCGTCGCGAGCATGACCCGCGCCGGCGCCTCGCCAAATAGCAGCAGAATATCGGGTCGCGCCAGCTCCACCCGGCGGCGCGCGAAGGGCGCGAAAATCGCCGCCTCATGCGGCGTCAGCGCGCGATCGCCGGGCGGTCGCCAGGGCGAGACATAGGCGAGCGCGGCGCTTTCCCGATCGAGCCCGATCGCCGCGAGCACATTGTCGAGGAGCTTCGCCGTAAGCCCGCTGAAGGCCTCGCCGCTTGTCTCTTCCGCCACGCCCGGCGCGGCGTCGAAGGCGACGAGACGAGCGTCCGCCGCCCCGGCGCCGAACAGAAAATGCTGGGCCATGTCGCGAAAGGGCGCGTGCAGAAATTCGGCGAGACGCGCGGCGAGGTCGTCGAGGTCGCGCGCATTCGCGGCCGCTTCCTCGGCGGCGCGAATGGCTTCGTCGGGCGCGACGATCGGCGCCGCCGCGGGGCGCGGGCGCTCCATCGCCGCAGGCGGCGGCGGGGCCGGTCGTGCGGCTGGCTCCGCTGTTTCTGCAAGGGGCGCAATGCTTGCCCGCGCGCTGTCCGCATAGCGGTCGTGCGGCGCCTCGTCGAGCGCGAGATCGACGCCGCTCGCGACATGCCAGTCGAGGAGCGCAAGGAGCGCAGCGCGAGTTTCGGGGGTGGAAGACACGATGCAACTTACCTCACCCTCTCCTTGAGGGGGAGGGTCGAACGGCGAAGCCGTTCGGGGTGGGGTGAAGCGCATAGACGAATTTGCGTGTCACCCCCTCCCGGCCGTTTTCAGCGGCCGACCTCCTCCCTCAAGGGGGAGGTGGGGTCACCCGCTTCACGGCAGGGTCAGCAGCACCGAAAGGCGCGTTCGCCATTGCCGCCAAATCGCGCACTCTCGCGCGCGCGGAAAAATTCGTCGCGCGTCATGATGGGCGTTCCGTCGTGGCGCGCGCGAACATGCGCGACATAGGCGTCATAATCGCCCTGGCCGACCATGAGCCGCGCGCCGTCACGCAGCTTGCGAGAGAGCTTTGAAAGATCAAGCCCGGGCAGGCCGCAGATCGTGCAATTCATCTTCGGTCTCCCGCGTGGTGACATGCTGGGCGGCGCGCGCCTCGCGAATGGCGTTAATCGCGAAAGCGAAAATTGCGAGCACCAGCGTTGCGTAGATCGCGCACAAGGACGCGTCGACATAGTCATTGAAGATCACGCGACGCATTTCAGCGAGCGTCTTCGCCGGCGCCAGCAATTGCTCCTTATCGGCGGCCGCCGCGAATTTTCTGGCGTGCGCCAGAAAGCCGATGCGCGGGTCTTCGTGAAAAATCTTCTCGAAGGCGGCCGTCAGCGTGCAGATGTAGAGCCACGCCGTCGGCGCGATCGCGACAAAGGCGTAGCGCTCGCGCTTCATCCGATAAAGCACGACGACGCAGAGCGTCAGCGCGATCGCCGCCAGCATCTGATTGGCGATGCCGAACAAAGGCCACAGCGTATTGATGCCGCCGAGCGGATCGATCACGCCCTGATAGAGGAAATATCCCCAGCCCGTCACGACGAGGCCCGTCGCGACAAGATTGGGCCCCCAGGCGCGCGTATCGGCGAGCGCCGGGATGAAGGCGCCGGCGAGGTCCTGAATCATGAAGCGCGCGACGCGCGTGCCGGCGTCGAGCGTTGTGAGGATGAAGAGCGCCTCGAAGAGAATGGCGAAATGATACCAGAAGGACATGGTCGCCGCGCCGCCGACCACGGAAGAGAGAATATGCGCCATGCCGACGGCGAGCGTCGGCGCGCCGCCGGCCCGCGACAGAATGGACTTCTCGCCGACCTGCTCCGCGACGCCAGTCAGCGTCTCCGGCGTCACGGCGAAGCCCCATGAGGCGATCGTCGCCGCAGCGGCGTCAGGCGTCGCGCCGATGACGGCTGGCGCGGCGTTCATCGCGAAATAGACGCCGGGCTCCAGCACGCTCGCGGCGATCATCGCCATGATGGCGACGAAGGACTCCATCAGCATGGCGCCATAGCCGATGAAGCGCGTCTGCGTCTCGTCGGCGATCATCTTTGGCGTCGTGCCGGAAGAAACGAGCGCGTGGAAGCCTGACACCGCGCCGCAAGCGATGGTGATGAAGAGGAAGGGAAAGACGCTGCCCGCGAAGACTGGCCCCGTGCCGTCGATGAAACGGGTCACGGCCGGCATTTTGAGATCGGGCCAGACGAGGAAGATGCCCGCCGCAAGCGAGAAGATCGTGCCGATCTTGAGAAAGGTCGAGAGATAGTCGCGCGGCGCGAGCAGGAACCAGATGGGCAGAACGGAAGCGATGAAGCCATAGGCGATCAGCATGAAGGCGAGCGTCTCGGCCTGATAGGTAAAGAGCGGCGCAAGCGCCGCGCTTTCCGACACTGTGCGGCCGAGCCAGATGCTGGCGATGAGCAGCACGAAGCCGAGCAATGACATTTCCAGAATGCGGCCGGGCCGCAGATAGCGGCCATATACGCCCATGAGAATGGCGATGGGCAGCGTCGCCATGACCGTGAAGGAGCCCCAGGGGCTGTTGGCGAGCGCCTTGACGACGACGAGCCCGAGCACCGCGAGCAGAATGATCATGATGCTCAATATGCCGACCATGGCGACAAGTCCGGCGAAAGGCCCCATCTCGGTCTTGATAAGATCGCCGAGCGAACGACCGTCGCGCCGACTCGAAATGACGAGCACCATGAAATCCTGCACGGCGCCCGCGAAAATCACGCCGGCAAGAAGCCACAGCGTTCCCGGCAGATAGCCCATCTGCGCCGCGAGCACGGGACCGACGAGCGGGCCCGGCCCGGCGATCGCCGCAAAATGATGGCCAAAAAGCACCCATTTATCGGTCGGCACATAATCGAGCCCGTCATTGCGGCGAAGCGCCGGCGTGCGGCGGCGCGCGTCGAGTCCCAGCACCCGATAGGCGATGAAGCGCGAATAGAAGCGATAGCCGATCGCGTAGGTTCCGATCGCCGCGGTCACCAGCCACATGGCGTTGACCGGCTCGCCGCGCGAAACGGCGAGCGTGTAGAGCGAGAACAGCACGAGAGCGAACACGAGCGCCCAAGGAAGCAGCTTCAACGTCTGACGGCTGTCGGCGATGTTCATGATCGACAAAGGTCTCCGAATTGCGCCAACTCTCGGCGCGACGGCGCACCGAAACTTATAATTTCGCGAGGGTCAAGGGATCACGCCGGCCGTCGAAATATTTGCGCAGCGCTTCGGCGAAGAGCGGCTCTTGGGGCGCCGCCGCAGCAAAGAGAGTCATCGACGAATGAAATTTCAAATCATCCGGGGAACCAA
Source organism: Methylocystis sp. (assembly GCF_050246715.1). NCBI lineage: Bacteria > Pseudomonadati > Pseudomonadota > Alphaproteobacteria > Hyphomicrobiales > Methylocystaceae > Methylocystis > Methylocystis sp. The sequence goes on along the minus strand of NZ_JBFWVN010000001.1, from coordinate 105,890 downwards.
AAATCTCATGCGCGCTGCGGTCTTGGACCTTGTTGACGAGAGTTGCGCATTCCCTGAGCCGCGCGCCCAAAAGAGGATGATCGAGATAGGCGCGCGCCTCGGCCAGCGAGCCGATCGCGTAGCGCTGCGCCATGGCGCTCGCGCCAAGCCCTTCGATCTGCGGAAAGACGAACCACATCCAGTGACCGCGCTTGCGGCCGGCGGCAAGCTCCGCCGCCGCTTGCGCATAGGTCGCGTTCTGCGCTTCAACGAAGCGATTGAGGTCGTAAGGGTCGCCTGATGCGTCCGTCATGACCAAATCCGGTTGAACGGTTCGGATGTCATTCCCGACGCTTCGCTTGCGAAGCGATCGGGAATCCAGAAATGCGTCAGCGTTCTTGAATTGGCCCAGGATTCCCGGTCGGACCTATGGTCCGCCGGGAATGACAAGCCAACCGAATCCATATCACTCCGCCGCTTGGGCGGCGACCGGCTCATAGTTCAGGATCGGCGCGAGCCAGCGTTCGGCGTCGCGCGCGTCCATGCCCTTGCGGCGCGCATAGTCCTCGATCTGATCGCGCTCGATCTTGGCGACGCCGAAATAATGCGCGCTTGGATGCGCAAGATAGAGTCCGCTGACTGAAGCGGCCGGCGTCATCGCGAAACTCTCCGTCAGCTTCACGCCGGTGCGCTTTTCGGCGTTGAGCAGATCGAAGATCGTCGCTTTCTCGGTGTGATCAGGCTGGGCCGGATAGCCGGGCGCCGGGCGAATGCCGGCATAGGGCTCGCCGACCAACGCGTCCGGCGTGAAGTTCTCCTCATGCGCATAGCCCCAGAATTCCTTGCGCACGCGCTCATGCATGCGCTCGGCGAAGGCCTCGGCGATGCGGTCGGCGAGCGCCTTGACCATGATCGAGCCATAGTCGTCATTGGCGCGGGCGTAGCGCGCGGCGATCTTCTCTTCTTCCGCGCCGGCGGTGACGACGAAGGCGCCGATGTAATCGGCCTTGCCGCTGTCCCTGGGCGCGATGAAATCGGCCAGCGCGAGATTGGCCTTGCCGTCGCGCTTCTGCAATTGCTGGCGCAGCGTGTGCAGTGTCGCCATCCTTTCGTTGCGCGACTCGCCGCTGTAAAGCGCGATGTCGTCGCCGATCGCATTCGCCGGCCAGAAGCCGATGACGGCCTTCGGCGTGAACCAGCGCTCCTCGACGATCCGCTTCAGCATGGCGCGGGCGTCGTCGTAGAGCGTGCGCGCCGCCTCGCCGCGCTCGGGATCGTCGAGCAGCGATGGATAGCGCCCCTTAAACTCCCAGGTCTGGAAGAACGGCGTCCAGTCGATATAGGGAACAAGCTCGCCGACGTCATAGCTCGCAAAAGCGCGCGGCCCGGTGAAAGACGGACGGACGGGTTCATATGCCGCCCAATCGATCTTGAAGCCGTTGGCGCGCGCCTGCGCGAGCGGCACCCGCAACTTGTCAGCCTGCGCGCGCGCGTGCGCCTCCGCGACGCGCTCATATTCGGCACGCGTCTGGGCGATATAGTCGCCGCGCGATTTTTCCGAGGCGAGCGCCTGGGCGACGCCGACCGCGCGGCTCGCGTCGGTGACATAGACTGCCTGGCCGCGACGATAATTCGGGCTGATCTTGACAGCAGTATGCACGCGGCTCGTCGTCGCGCCGCCGATGAGCAGCGGCGTGTCGAGACCTTCGCGCTCCAGTTCCGAAGCGACGAAGCACATTTCATCGAGCGAGGGCGTGATGAGGCCCGACAATCCGATGAGATCGACCTTCTCTTTCTTCGCCGTCTCGAGAATCTTCGCCGCCGGCGTCATCACGCCAAGGTCGATGACCTCGAAATTATTGCAGCCAAGCACCACGCCGACGATATTCTTGCCGATGTCGTGAACGTCGCCCTTGACGGTCGCGAGCAAAATCTTGCCGGCAGTCGATCGCGCGTCCTTTTCCTTCTCCATGAAGGGCATGAGATAGGCGACCGCCTGTTTCATCACCCGCGCCGACTTCACCACTTGCGGCAGGAACATTTTGCCCGAGCCGAAGAGATCGCCGACGACATTCATGCCGGCCATGAGCGGCCCTTCGATCACGTCGAGCGGACGCGTCGAAGTTTGCCGCGCCTCTTCGACGTCGGTTTCGATATATTCGGTGACGCCATTGACCAGCGCATATTCGAGACGCTTGCCGACGGCGGCTTCGCGCCAGGCGGCGTCCTTCTCCTGAGTCCTGCCGCCCGCGCCCTTGAACTTCTCGGCGAGTTCGACAAGACGCTCGGTCGAATCCTTGCGGCGGTTCAGCACCACGTCTTCGCATAAGTCGCGCAGTTCGGGGTCGATCTCGGCATAGACCGCGAGCTGGCCAGCGTTGACGATGCCCATGTCCATCCCCGCCTGAATCGCGTGATAGAGGAACACCGAATGCATCGCCTCGCGCACCGGCTCATTGCCGCGGAATGAGAATGACAGGTTCGACACGCCGCCCGACACATGCGCATGCGGCAGATCGCGCTTGATGACCCGCGTCGCCTCGATGAAATCGACGCCATAGTTTTCATGCTCTTCGATGCCGGTCGCGACCGCGAAAATATTGGGATCGAAGATGATGTCCTGAGGCGGAAAGCCGACCTCTTCGGTGAGCACCTTATAAGCGCGCGCGCAGATTTCGGTCTTGCGCGCCAGCGTATCGGCCTGACCCTTCTCGTCGAAGGCCATGACCACGACGGCGGCGCCAAAGCGGCGCACCTTGCGCGCGTCGGCGACGAATTTCTCCTCGCCCTCCTTCATCGAAATCGAATTGACGACACCCTTGCCCTGCAGGCATTTGAGGCCGGCTTCGATCACGTCGAATTTTGAGGAGTCGACCATCACCGGCACGCGGGCGATGTCGGGTTCCGCTGCGAGCAGGTTCAAGAATTCGACCATGGCGCGCTCGGAGTCGAGCAGGCCCTCGTCCATATTGACGTCGATCACCTGCGCGCCATTCGCCACCTGATCGCGCGCGACGTCGAGCGCCGCGGCGTAATCGCCATTGGTGATCAGCTTGCGAAACTTCGCCGAGCCGGTGACATTGGTGCGCTCGCCGACATTGACGAAGGGAATGTCCTTCGTCAGCGTGAAGGGCTCCAGACCGGAAAGCCGCAGCATCGGCTCGATTGTTGGAATATTGCGCGGCGCGACGCCTTTGACGGCGCCGGCGATCGCAGCGATATGATCCGGAGTCGTGCCGCAGCAGCCGCCGACGACATTGACGAGGCCCGAGGTCGCGAATTCGCCGACGAGCTCCGCCATATATTCAGGGCTTTCGTCGTAAAGCCCGAATTCATTCGGCAGCCCGGCGTTGGGGAAGGCGCAGACCCGCGTGTCGGCGACGCGACCGATGTCGGCGATGTGCTGACGCATTTCGCGCGCCCCGAGCGCGCAATTGAAGCCGATCGAAAACGGCTTGGCGTGGGCGAGCGAATTCCAAAAGGCGATCGCCGTCTGGCCGGACAGCGTCCGGCCGGAAAGATCGGTGATCGTTCCGGAGATCATGATCGGAAAACGCGTGCCGACTTCATCAAACGCGTCTTCGAGCGCATAGAGCGCCGCCTTGGCGTTCAGCGTGTCGAAGACGGTTTCGACAAGCAGAACATCGGCGCCGCCTTCGATCAGGCCGAGCGCCGCTTCCTTATAGGCGGCGCGCAGTTCGTCGAAAGTGACGGCGCGAAATCCCGGGTTGGAAACGTCAGGCGAGATCGACGCGGTGCGGTTGGTCGGGCCCATCGAACCGGCGACGAAGCGGCGCACGCCGGTCTTCGCCGCGACGTCGTCAGCCGCCGCCCGCGCCAGCCGCGCGCCGGCGCTATTGAGTTCGAAGGCGAGATGTTCGAGCCCGTAGTCGGCTTGAGCGATCGTCGTCGACGAAAAAGTATTGGTCTCGATGATGTCGGCGCCGGCTTCGAGATAGGCGATATGAATCGCTTTGATCGCTTCCGGCTGGGTGAGCGTCAGCAGATCATTGTTGCCGCGCAAATCCTTGCCGTGGTCGGCAAAGCGCGCGCCGCGGAAATCCGCTTCCTCGAATTTGTGGCGCTGAATCATCGTGCCCATGGCGCCGTCGAGAATGAGGATTCGGCGCGACGCCGCCTCTTCGAGCGCTTTGAGAAAATTCGGGCCGTGAGATTTATCGAAGGTCATGCAAGCGCCTTTTCACGCAGGGGACGGACGCCGAGGAGATGGCAGATGGCGAAGACGAGGTCGGCGCGATTATTGGTGTAGAAGTGGAATTCATTGACGCCGGCGCGCGCGAGACTCATCACCTGTTCGACCGCCGTCGTCGCGGCGATCAGCGCGCGGGTTTCCGGATCGTCGTCGAGGCCGTCGAAGCGTTCGGCGAGCCAGCGCGGCACGCTCGCCCCGGCCTTTTGCGCGAAGCCCGCGACCTGTTTGAAATTGCGGATCGGCATGATGCCGGGCACGATCGGAATGGTAATGCCTCGCGCCCGCGCCTTGTCGAGAAACTTGAAGTAGACGTCATTGTCGAAGAAGAATTGGGTGATGGCCCGCGTCGCGCCGGCGTCGACCTTCGCCTGCAGCGCGTCGAGGTCCTGTTCGATCGACGCGCTTTCCGGATGGCCCTCGGGATAGGTCGAGACCGAAATCTCGAAATCGCCAATGCGGCGAATGCCGCTCACGAGATCGGTTGACGTGGCGTAGCCTTTGGGATGCGGCTCGAATCTCGTGCCGACGCCGGTCGGCGGATCGCCGCGCAGCGCAACGATATGGCGAACGCCCGCCTCCCAATAGTCGCGCAGGATCGAGTCAACCTCGTCCCGCGCTGCAGAGACGCAAGTGAGATGCGCGGCGGGCTTCATGTCGGTTTCGCGTACGATGCGCGCGACGATCGAATGGGTGCGCTCGCGGGTGGTGCCGCCGGCGCCATAGGTAACGGAAACGAAATGCGGCCTGAGCGCCGCGAGCCGGTTGATCGTCTGCCAGAGCTGAGTCTCCATCTCCGGCGTCTTGGGCGGAAAGAATTCGTAAGAGATCGCAAATTGATTTTGCGACGCCGTGGGATGAAGCGCGTTAAACATCAGGCTGACTCATAGGATGCGGCGGGAATGGGATCGGCGACGACGCGCGGATCGCGCGCGAGCCACAGGGTTACGGTGAGTTTGGCGCCTTCGTTCGCGCCGGGCGCCAGTTCTCGACGCTCTACGACGTCGAGGCCCGCCTGCGTCAGGAGGCCGGTGATTTCGGCGTCAGTAAAACCGAGACGGCGATGCGCATGCTTGTCGCGCAGCGTCTCTTCGTCATGGGGCGCAAAGTCAACGACGAGCAAACGGCCGCCGGGCGCGAGCACCCGCGCCGCCTCGCGAAGCGCGCGACCAGGATCGTCGAGAAAATGCAGAACCTGATGCATGACCGCGAGATCGATCGAGTTGCGCTCGATCGGCAGCGCGTAGATGTCGCCCTGGCGCAGCTGCACATTTCGTAGGCCGGTTTCCTCCAGCCGGCCGCGCGCGGCGGCGAGCATGGCGGAGGAGAGATCGACGCCGACGGCGCGTTCCGCCTGGGGCGCGAAGAGCTCAAGCATGCGGCCGGCGCCGGCGCCGAGATCGAGGAGATTGCGCACCGGCCTGTCGCCGACGATTTCGCGCATCGCCTCTTCGACGCGTTCCTCGGGAACATGCAGCGCGCGAATGCGGTCCCATTCCTCGGCATGGGCGGCGAAATAGCGGGCGGCGTTTTCGGCGCGGGCGTGACGCACCTGTGCGAGCCGCGCCCGGTCGCCGGCGAGCAGCGCGTCATCGGCCTCGAGCCAGCCGACAATGGCGCGCGCCAGGGCGCCCGCAGGTCCTGTCGGCGACAGGCGGAAGAAGGCCCACGCCCCTTCGCGACGACGCTCGACGAGGCCCGCTTCGACAAGAAGCTTGAGATGGCGCGAGACGCGGGGCTGAGACTGGCCCAGGATCGCCACGACCTCGCTCACCGTCAGCTCTGATTGGGCGAGCAGCGCCAGGAGCCGCAGGCGCGTCTCCTCTCCGGCGGCGTTCAGCGCCGCCAGCGTCGGTTCGAGGGATAATCTGGCCACGGTCTTCATGATCACTCCGCGATAGATATAAAGATATCTATATACGTCAAATTTAATGCACGCAACTGTCGCCGGTGATTTTCGGCACTGAGCGCTTGACCGGATGGCAAACCAGGTTCATCCTTTCTGTCACGTCGCACCTGTCGATCGGACAGCATGATCGGCAGGCTCGCTCGGGCGGGACCTCGAAGCGACAGCGATCCAGGACAGGCCTGCAATTCCCCTGTTGTCAGGCCGGACCGAGCAATAAAGTTGCGAGAGGAGCATGACGCCACCGGGTCAGACCTGTTGACCGGCGTTTCGTTCCGGTCACTGGGCGGGCAGGGACAGCTGCCTGATCCGTCCAATCCCGAAAACACTCGACATTTTGCCGGGCGGCCGTAGCAAAGGCCAAGCGTCGGGCGCCCGAACCCAGACTGGACAATCCAGACTTGCTTCCGCTTGAGAAGTAAACGGCCCCGTGAGCTTCCGCGCCACGGGGCCTGATTATTTTGAGCGGACCAAAGATTACGGATCGAAGATTACGGACCCAAGAGTCGGGCCGATCGGCGCCGGCGCCTGTTCTTCTTGCTGCCGAGCTTGTCGATTCTCGCCTCTGCCGCCGCGCGCCGGCGGCTGGACGGGCATAGGCTCTCGACCAGCTTGTGCGGCGACGCAACGCCGCCGCCGCCGCCTTCCCCTAAGCTGCACGCGGTTTGGTCGAACGCGAAACCAACTCGACCCCGCATTTTGGAGAAGGCGCATGACCTGCGAGACCCATGAAAGCGGCGCGAGCGCCAAGACATGGACGATTATCGTCTGGGCGTCGATGCTTCTCGGCCCCGTCGCGTTCTTTCTGTCGCTTCTATCGTTTGGCGTTTGGCTCTTCGGCATGGGTGCCGGGTGGTGGGGCGCCTCGGAGAGTCCGCCGTCCGATTCCGTGATCTTCGGTCCGATCATCGCGGTCGTTATCGCCGAAGCGATCGGCGCGATCTTCGCCATTGTCAGGCGCCGCGAATTCGCCGGCTCGCCCTTCGAAACGCACGCAACTTCGGCAATCCAGACATTCTGGATCATGTTCGCGGGCTTCGCCGTCTCGATTTGCCTAGCGTTCTCGCTGATGTTCGTCCCAAATATCGAAGCCGCAGGATTCGGCGTCGGGGCGCTGCTTATCGTGCTCTTCACCCTGCCGCTGCTGTTTATCTGGAAGACTTTCCGCGTCGCGAAAGGATTGCGCCGCGCCATGGAAGGCGAACCGATCGCTGACGATCCGAGGCGCTGGTCGTAAGATTGCGCGGCGAGCCGGCGCGAACGTCGGCCCATTATTATTGCCTTCGAGCGCCGGCCTATGCCGGCGTCTTTTCCTCTTCCTTGCTGACGACTTCGAGGAAGGTCTCCGCCGCCTCGCGCCGCTCGAAGACATGCGGCTGCAGACCGCGCTTAGAGAGCGCCTCCTTCATCTTCAAGCGCGCGAAGGCGCTCGTCGCATAGCGGGTCGTCGTCAGATAGTAGTGCTGGCTCATAACGTCGATCATTTCGGCGTAATCGTCGTAAAGCGCCTCATTGATCTTCCAGCCGTCGTGATTGACGACCGAATTGACTCGCTTGCCGACCTTCTCGGACGCCTCGATCAGCGTCTTGCGCAGATCATCGATGTCCTTCTTGGTGCGGGCGTGCCAGCCTTCGAGATTGACGAACAGAATATTGCGATCGGCGTCATAGGTGACGCGATCCGACATGTTGAGATTGATGAGATCGTTCAATAGATCCATCGGTTCGTCGATGAAGATGCGCTTATCCATCAATTCGGGATGTTCGACGATCGGCTTGAAGTCCATATGCGCCAGGATGTCCTTGTCGATATCGATTCCAGGCGCGACCTCGATCAGTTCGAGACCCTTGTCGACCAGTTTGAACACGCAGCGTTCGGTGACGTAATAGACCGGCTGCTTACGCTTTTGCGCGAATTTCCCTGAGAAAGTGATCTGCTCGACGGCGTTGAGGAACTTCTTGTTCCGGCCTTCCTGCAGAATGTTCACCTGTCCGTCGGCGATTTCGACCCGCAGTCCGCCATTGGTGAAGGTGCCGGCGAAAACGACGAGCCGCGCGTTCTGGCTGATATTGATGAAGCCGCCGCAGCCGTTGAGGCGCCCGCCGAATTTCGAGGTGTTGACGTTGCCCTGCAGATCGCATTCGGCCATGCCGAGACAGGTCATGTCGAGACCGCCGCCGTCATAGAAGTCGAACTGCTGATTCTGCTGGATGATCGCGTCGGCGTTGGTTGCGGCGCCAAAGCTGGAGCCGGCGGCGAGCACGCCGCCGATCGCGCCGGCCTCGGTGGTCAGCGTGATATAGGGCGTCATCTTCTCTTCATTGGCGACGGCGGCGATGCCTTCCGGCGCGCCGACGCCGAGATTGACGACGCCGTTCGGCGGCAGTTCGAAGCTGGCGCGCCGCGCGATGACCTTGCGCTCGTCGAGCGGCATTTTGGCGAATTTCTCGACCGGCACGCGGATTTCGCCGGCAAGAGCCGGATTATGGATCACGCCGTAATTCATCCGGTGCATTTCCGGCGGATCGGCGATGACCACAGCCGAGACGAGAATCCCGGGCACATGCACGTCCTTGGGCTTGATCGAACCCTGTTCGACGATGCGCTCGACCTGCGCGATGACGAGCCCGCCATTGTTATGGGCGGCCATCGCCTGCGCGAGATTGTCGAGCACGAGCGCCTCGCGCTCCATCGAAATATTGCCGGAAGGATCGGCCGAGGTGCCGCGAATGAAGGCGACGTCGATCTTGGTGGCGATGTAGAAGAGCCACTCCTCGCCCATGATGTTATGGTATTTGACCATATCCTCCTTGGTGCGCTCGTTCACCTTGCCGCCGCCAAAACGCGGATCGACATAGGTGTAGAGCCCGACCTTGGAGAAGAGACCCGGCTGGCCGGCGGCGCAGGCGCGGTAGAGCTGCGAGATGACGCCCTGCGGGAGATTGTAGCCGCAGATCTTATTTTCCTGCGCGGCCTGGGCGACTTTCGGCATGCGGCCGAAATTGGCGGCGATGACCCGACGCAGCAGTCCTTCATGATGGAAGCGGCCAGTGCCGAGGCCCTTGGAGTCGCCGGCGCCGGCGGTCATGATCAGCGTAAGGTCGCGCGGATGCTGCGTCTCGACGAAGCGCTTTTCTAGTGCGGCGTGCAAGGCTTCCGGAATGCAGCTCTGGACGAAGCCTGTAGTCGTTACGACGTCATTGTCGCGAATGAGCGCAATCGCCGCGTCGGCGCTAATGACTTTGTTGTCTGCCATTTCCTCAGGGTTCCCTCGCTCCCCACTCTTTTGGTGCGGAATTTTGTCTTCGCCGCCTCTGTGGGCGCTTTTTGCACAAAATGAGCGCTCAACCGTAGAGACGGCGCCGCCCCAGCGCAATAGCGGCGATGCGCCGCAGCGCGGCGCAACTCCGCTGCAGCGCGGGAAGATCAGCTTATTCGCCCCGGTAGACGCAGCCCTCGAAACAGCTGTCGCGAAAGACTCCGACCTCGGCGAGCCCCGGCAGGTCGGGCGCGAGGTCACGCCAGATATAGGCGCAGAGATTTTCAAGCGTCGGCTTTCCCAAGCCTTCGAGGTCGTTGAGAAAGGAATGATCGAGACGTTCGCGCAGCTCATTGAGCCTGCGGCCAAGCTTGCCGAGGTCCATCACCCATTCCTCCTCGAAGGTGCGTTCGCCGCACAGCGTGACGCGCACGCGAAAGGAATGGCCGTGGAGATTGCGGTATTTGCCGCCCTCCGGCGCCTCGGGGTCATAAAGGGCGTGCGCCGCCTCGAAATAGAATTCTCGAAAAACCTCGAACGTCGACACGTCTCACTTCACCCCGATCGCCTTGTGGGTTTGCAGGGACAGACGCCAGCGCGGATGCGCCAGGCAGTAGCTGACCGCCGCCTCCGTATTGCGCGAAACATCCGGCCCGTCCATGGGCTGAAGCAGAAAATGCTCGAAGTCGAGGCGCTCAAAGTCGCCAGGCTCGACCCCCGGCTGAGGGAAGACGAGCTTCAGCTCCGCGCCCCTCGTCTGCGCCAGCGGGGCGCCGGCCTTTGGTGACACGCAAATCCAGTCGACGCCCGAGATGACGGGCAGCGTGCCGTTCGTCTCGATGGCGATTTCGAACCCTTGCTGGCGCAGCGCCGCGAGCAGGGCCGCGTCGATTTGCAGCATTGGCTCGCCGCCGGTCAGCACCGCAAAGCGCCGCTCGCGACTCTCGCCCCACAGAAACGCCAGATGGCCGGCGAGCGCCGCGGCGTCGGCGAATTTGCCGCCGCCTTCGCCTTCGAAGCCGACGAAGTCGGTGTCGCAAAACTGGCATTGCGCGGCGGCGCGATCCTCTTCGCGCCCGCTCCACAGATTGCATCCGGCGAAGCGGCAGAAGACGGCGGCGCGGCCCGCGTTAACGCCCTCGCCCTGCAGCGTTTTGAAGGCTTCCTTGACGATATAGGCCATGGCCCGCTCTAACTCGGACGCCCTGCGGCGTAAAGCGGGACTGATCCTTACCCGTTCTTGGGAAGCTCCTTGTCCTTGCCGTCGGGCTCGGACGGCGGCTGCGGGCGCGGGTCGAGACTGCGAATATAGGAGATGATGTCGTCGATCTCCTTGCGCGAAAGCTGCATGTCGGGCATCGGCGGATGCGGGTCCATCAGGAAGCCGCTGAGCTTCTTTTTGTTCGTCCGTCGCCGGGCGATATCGAAGAAGGACGGGGCGTCGGCCGAGGCGCTGGTCTGATCTGACGTCACCACATGGCATGCGGCGCACCAGCGCTTGGCGATAATCGCGCCGCGCTGGGCCTCGCCCGCCGCAAGGGCGAAGGTTGCGAATATTGCGGTCCCGCCGGCGAGAGCCGTTGCGAGCGTCAGGCTTCGAAGCTGCATGTGATTTCCTTATGCCGTCCTTAGAGCGCGATCGATTTCGATTCGCATCAAAGCACAGGCGCGGCTCGGGAACATCACTGCGTCTGGACGCCGCCTTGCGTCAGGACGACGCGGCCGGCATTTCTGCAACAGGCATGTGATCCTATTGCAACAGTTGAATAGATTAGCGGCTTGCGCAGCATCGAACTTGTGTCAGCCCCTTTTCAGACACAAAGGCTGAGCTAAGGTGCTTGTGTCACAAGCTCATTCGAGATGCGGAGACAGGCGCCGAAAGCTTTCGCTTTCGGCGGTGCGTTCCTTCTGTCCCTCTCGCTGAACGCCGGTGGCGGCTGCGAACGGCCTTGAGACGCCGGGCGTCTTTCAGGTTGAGGAAAGTCGGAACATTATGGTCGCTGATATTAATAAGGGGCTGATGTCGATCTCTCGGCTCAGCGCGCGCGCCGCGTGGCCAAAAGGCCTCATGGCGGCGACCTTCGGCGCGCTCCTGACCGCCCTTGTCGCGCCGGCTCCAGCGCTCGATTCGCCTCGTGCGGCCGCGAAAGCCGACTCACAGCCGCTGACGATGTTCAAGGATCCCCGCGCCGCGTTGCGGGCGGGGCTGGAGAGCTACCATGCCGGCGATTCGGCGACCTCCGTCGCCGCACTGCGCTATGCCGCCGAGGGCGGCGAGCCGCTCGCGCAATGGAAGCTTGGCCGGATGTACGCCGAGGGCGACGGAGTCGTTCGCGACGACGCCAAGGCCTATGATTACTTCTCGCAGATCGTCGATCATTACGCCGACGACGAACCCGATCCGCGCGAACGGTCGATGGCGGCGAGCGCCTTTGTCGCCGTCGGCCTTTATCTGCGCGACGGCGTTCCAGCCGCCAAGATCAAACCCGATCTCGATCGCGCCTTTGATATTTTTCGCTATGCGGCGACTTATTTCGGCGCCGCCGATGCGCAGTACAATCTGGCGCGCATGTATCTCGAAGGCGCCGGCGTGAAGAAGAACGTCCGGCAGGGCGTGAGCTGGCTGGAGCTCGCGGCGCGCAAGGGGCATCCACAGGCGCAGGCGATGCTTGGCCGGATGATGTTCACCGGCGAAGCGAGCGGCGAGCCTGACCGCGCGCGCGGGTTGATGTATCTCACTCTGGCGCGCGACGCGGCAAGCGGCGCGGCTCGGGATCAATGGATCGTCGATTTGTACGCCAAAGCGCTCAATTCCGCGAGCGAAGTCGACCGCAGGACGGCGGGCGCCATGCTCGAGGGCTATCTTCGCGAACGCAACTGAGTTCGTCAGCCGGCGCGCGCCGCGTCCCCTTTTAACTTCACCGGAATGGTCAAGAAGCGACCGCCGTCCGCATGCGGGGGCGGAAACTTGCCGGCCCGAATATTCACCTGAATCGAGGGCAGGAGCAGACGCGGCGCGGCAAGCGCCTTGTCGCGCTTTTGTCGGTCGGCCACGAATTCCTCTTCGCTGACGCCGTCCTTGATCTGCACATTCTTGGCGCGCTCGTCGGCGACCGTCGTCTCCCAGGCGTAGACATCTCGTCCGGGCGCCTTGTAGTCATGGCACATGAAGAGCCGCGTCTGCGGCGGCAACTCCAGAATGCGGCGGATCGACCGATAAAGCGCATGGACGTCGCCGCCAGGGAAATCCGCCCGCGCCGTCCCATAGTCGGGCATGAACAAAGTGTCGCCGACAAACACGGCGTCGCCGATCCTATAGGCGACGTCGGCCGGGGTGTGGCCCGGCGTGTAAATCACTTCGCATTCAATCTCGCCGATCTTGAATTGCTCGCCGTCCTTGAAGAGGCGATCGAAGCAACCGCCGTCGGCCTTTATATCCTGCGCGTCGAAAACCGGTTTGAAGAGTTTCTGGACCTTGTCGATATGTTCGCCGATGCCGATCTTGGCGCCCGTCGCCGCCTTGACGAGCTGAGCCGCGGAAAGATGGTCGGCGTGCGCGTGCGTTTCGAGCGCCCAGTCGATCTTTAATCCTTCACGCGCCGCTTCGGCGAGGATCGCGTCGATCGAATGCGAATCGGCCACGCCGCTCGCCGGGTCATAGTCGAGCACGGGGTCGACGATCGCCGCCCGCTTCGTCGCGGGGTCGCTCACAAGATAGGTGATCGTGCTGGTTGCCTCGTCGAAGAAGCCCTTCACGGACGGCGCCTGCGGCATCGCTCTCTCCTTCATTGCAGCGCTCCTGCGCTTCCCGGACTTGCGGGCTTGCGCCTTTCCACATATATGAGATATATCTAAATAAGCAATAGCTAATATTATCCCGGAGGAGCGCCCGCTGATAGATCTCCCTCTCGACGTCGTGCTCGGTCTGATCTCCGGCGCATTCGTCGGCTTTACGCTGGGCCTGGTCGGCGGCGGCGGTTCGGTGCTGGCCGTGCCGCTTCTTGTCTATTTCGTCGGCGTTCCCAGTCCGCATGTCGCGATCGGCTCAAGCGCGGCGGCCGTCGCGGTCAACGCGCTGATGAGCCTTGCCAACCATGCGCGCGCAGGCACGATCAAGTGGCGCTGCGCCTCTGTCTTCGCTCTCTTCGGAATAGCGGGCGCATTCGGCGGATCGTCTCTGGGCAAAATTATCAATGGCGACAAGCTCCTCGCGCTCTTCGCGCTGTTGATGATCGCCGTGTCCTATCTCATGCTTCGACAGCGGGGTTCGCCAGGCTACCCGGCAGTCAGGCTGAACCGAGAGAATTTTCCGCGGCTCGCGGGCGCCGGACTGACGGCGGGTGCGCTCTCCGGCTTCTTCGGCATCGGCGGCGGCTTCCTGGTCGTGCCGGGCCTGATGTTCGCTTCCGACATGCCGATCCTGAACGCCATCGGGTCATCGCTCGTCGCGGTCGCTGCGTTTGCGGTGACGACGGCCGCGAACTACGCCTATTCAGATCTCGTCGACTGGGATCTTGCCGGAACGCTGGTGATCGGCGGCGCGTTCGGCGGTCTGATCGGCGCAGCGGCGGCGCGACGCCTGTCGAAAATGCGTGGCGCGCTGAGCGCCGTCTTTGCGACGGTCGTCTTCGCGGTAGCGCTTTATGTGCTCTGGCGCAGCGGCGACGCGCTGGGGCTTATCCATCACACAGCGAAATCGGCGTAGATCGCGACGTGATCGGATGGCTTGTCGCCGGCGCGCATCGATTTGACGATTTCGACGCTTGCCAGCCGATCGGCGGCGCGCGGCGAGAGCAGAAGGTGATCGATGCGCAGACCTTTGTTCTTCTGCCAGGCGCCGGCCTGATAATCCCAAAATGTATAGAGCCCGCCTTCATCCGAGGTGGCGCGCAGCGCATCGGCATAGCCGAGATTGAGCAGGCGCTGATAGGCGGCGCGGGTCTGCGGCAGAAACAACGCGTCGCCGAGCCACGCCGACGCCTCATAGACGTCGCGCGCCTGCGGAATGACATTATAGTCGCCGGCGAGAACAGTCGGCTCCTCAAGCCGCAGCAGCGCCTCTGCATGGCGCGTCAACGTCTCCATGAAGGCGAGCTTGTAAGCATATTTCTGCGTATCCGGCGGATTGCCGTTCGGCGCATAGATCGAGGCGATGCGCATGACGCCCCCGGCGCCGTCTTCGACGACCGCTTCGATGTAGCGCGACTGAGCCTCGCCGTTGAAGCCAGGCAGACCGAGGATCACGTCCTGAAGCGGCGATTTCGAAAGCAGCGCGACGCCGTTGAATCCCTTCTGTCCGTGGACAGCGACATTATAGCCGGCGTCTTCGATTTCGAGCCGCGGAAAAGCGTGATCCTCGCATTTCGTTTCCTGAAGGCAGAGGACGTCAGGCGCCGTGTCGCGCAGAAAAGCGAGAAGCGGCGGCAAACGCTGCCTGACGGAATTGACGTTCCAAGTCGCGACGCGCACAGTCGACTCCCGGCGCCGCACGCGCGCTAGTCGAGGCGATAGGCGGCGTGACAGGCGTTGCAGGCTTGCACGACTTGCGACAATTCGGCAAGCGCCGGACGCATATCGCCGCCAGGCCCGATCTTGGCGGCCTCCTGCGCGAATTTGCTCGCCTGCTCATGCATCGTCAGGCCAAGGGCGCGCATGTTGTCGGGCATGTGCGACGCCATCATCGCCGGCATTTCGCCGAGTTCGCCGCTCTTGGCGTTCGGCTTGCAGGCCGCCGCGCCGGGAGAGGACATGCTGAGTCGCGCATCCGCGATTTTTGCGGCCGCCGCGCCGTCGCCCTTGGCGAGCGCCGCGAGAATTTCAGCGACGGCCTCGGCGTGTCCGCGCATATGGGAAAGCATATGCGCGCGCATCGGAGAGGGAAGATCGACCTCCTGGCGCGTGTCGCTCATCTTGGGCGACATTTTCATATGGTCCATGTTCATATGATCCATGTCCATATGTTTCATATGTTCGCTATGTTCGTCGTCGCCGGCGATCGCGGCGACGGCGAAGAACGACAGTCCGCAAGCCGCGGCAAACAGAATTTTTTTGATCATGGCCTCCCCCTTCATTTGAGCTTGGAGATCGTATCGCGCCAAGCGCTTTAACGCGCGAGACGAATCGTCACGGCGGCGCGCAGCCAGGAAGATTGATGCTTCGTCCTTCGCGCAACTTCCTGGGATTGAGCCCGGGGTTGGCGACGGCGATATCGCGCCAGCGCCTTTCATCTTTATAGAGCCGCTTCGCGATGGCGCGCAGCGTATCGCCGCGTCGTATCGTGTAGGTCTGCATAACGGCCGACTCAGGAGGGCTTTGCGCGGCGGCGGGCGTGATCTGAACCTCCGAGGCGACGGGTTCAGTTTCCTGACGCGCCATCGCCGGCGGCGCGTCGACGACGACGAACTCGCCATGCAACATGCCCATCCAGCAGCTCCAGGGAATGACGCCGGCGCTTTCGGGCGTGAATTCGATCGTCTGGCGTCCCGGTTTAAGTTTGATTTCGAGTTTGAGGGAGGGAACCAGAATGTGGCTGTTGCAGCTCGTCACTTCCGTCGCATTGATCACCCATTTGACGGGGACGCCGCGCAGGAGCGTAAAGCGACTGGGCTTATAGCCAAGTCCATTGGCTTCCATTTCGATCGTCTGCGTCTTTGGCGCAACGGGCGCCTCCTGCGATGGAAGGGCATGTTCGACAGGCGCGGGCCGCCGCCAATTCGCGATCATCGAAGCGAGATCGGCGCCGGAGCCGGTGAGGATCAATCCGCGATTGATCATCACGGCGCCGAGCGCGACGACGATCACGCCGGAAGCCGTCAGCAGACGATGGGTCACGGTGCCTGAAAGCACCGTCGTCAAAGCGCCGAAGGCGAGCATCACCGGCAAGGTCCCAAGGCCGAAGACGAACAGCGTCTTCGCGCCTTCGACAGGGCTGCCGGTTCCCGCCGCCATCACATACATCGCCTGCAACGGCCCACAGGCGATCATCAGCCCGTTAAGGAGGCCGATGACAAAGGGCCGATGACGTCCGCCGGCCTCGCGGTTCACCCAGTTCTGCAGCGGCCGTGGCAGGCCGAGCCGGAAGCGGCGCAGCGGCGCGAACAGGCCGAGCATATTGAGGCCGAAGATGATCAGGAAGGCGCCGGCCGCGACGCCTGCAATCCCACGCAGCGTCGGCGTGAACGCGATGAAGGCGCCGAGCCAGCCGAAGGCGGCGCCGATCGTCGTGTAGGACAGGGTCTTTCCCAAGCCGAATGCGAGATGCGAGACAAGCGACGTGCGGCCGGCGCGCACGTCGGCGGCGACGTAACTTACGACGAAGCCGCCGCACATGCCGACGCAGTGAAATCCGGTGAGCAGGCCTAAGAGAAACAGGAGGCCAAGACTCATATGCTGGGCGATGTCGGGCGCGCCCTCGGCGCTGATCCAACGCGTGTCGAAGAGAATGAGCGCGGCGAGTCCGGCAAGCGCGGCGACGATGATCGCCAGTTTCACGAGCGGCGAGCGCCGGCGCCGCGCCTCCTCGGTCAGAACGACGCGATAGCCATTCTGTTCGACCCGGTCGCGGATCGCGGCGAAATCCGTGGCGTCGGCGTCATAGTCGACGACGACCGTCTCCGTCGGATAGCTCGCCGTGACGCTGCGCACGCCGGCGAGCTTTTTGATCGCGGCTTCGATGACATGCTCGCAGCCATGGCAATGCATGCCGCGGGCGTGAAAGGTGATGGCCGTTTGGTTCATCTGGGATTGAACGCTCGCCGCCAGCGTTGACCCGCGGTCGGCGCCAACGTCGGCCGCAGCTGCAATCTTACCCGCGCCGTGGCCGGCGTGCGAGCGAAACGCCCGTCAAGCTTCTTTTGCGAAACTATCTGCCGAGCGTATCCACGCCGAGAAGCTTATAGGCCGGGCAGAAGTTGATGAACGCCGTCGCCAGCGGTACTAGCCCGACGAGACCCCATAGCGTTTTCGGACCGATAAAGATGAGACTGAGCAACAAAAGGCCGGCGACGATGCGGATGATCCGATCGGTCGTTCCGATATTGGCTTGCATGACTCTCTCCCTGATTGAGGCGGCCGTGCAAGCCTATCGCTTGGCTTGAATTCTCTCAGCGACTAAGTCGCTCAGCGCGCGGCCATCTATTTCTTTCGGCTTTCGTCGTCGTCGAGCTCGAGCCACATGGCGTTGAGAATCGCGAAGGCGCAGGCAAGCCCCAGCCCCAATATCCAGGAAAAATACCACATGCTTCGCTGCCTCCCGCTCAATAATAGTAGTCGTCGCCGCGACGGATCGCCGCTTCGCTGACGGCGCCGCGCAGCACGTAATAGACCCAGCTCGTATAGGCCAGGACGATCGGCAGAAAGACGATCACCGCCAGCAGCATCAGAGAGAGCGTCGCCTGGCTAGAGGAAGCGTCCCACACCGTGAGGCTTTGGCTGGGGTGGGACGACGACGGCAACAGGAAGGGGAACATGCTGAAGCCCGCCATTGTCGCGACGCCCGCGACCGAAAGACTGCTGAACAGAAGCGCGGTCGTTCTCCCCGAAAGCGCGAAGGCCAAAGCGGCAAGGAGAGCGCCGACATAGGCGGCGGCCGGCGCCGCGATCATCCAGGGGTAGGCGCGGTAATTGTCGAACCAGACGCCAGCCTCTCGCGTCACCGTCTTCGCGAGCGGATTGGAAGGCCCCGAATGTTCGATCACGCCGGCGATCCGATAGCCTTCGACGCCGAGTAGCGTCCACAGTCCCGCGACGGAAATCAGCAGCACAAGCAGGATTGCCGCGAGCGCGCCAAATCGGCGGGCGCGGGCGGCGACCTCGCCCTCGGCCTTCACGCTGAGCCAGGCCGCGCCCTGCATGATGAGCATCGCTACGCTGACGAGGCCGCAGAGCAAAGCAAAGGGATTGAGAAGGCCGAGGAGGCCGCCTTCATAAGTCGCACGCAGCGCCTGATCGAAGTGAAATGGGACGCCCTCGAGAAGGTTGCCAAAGGCGACGCCAAAGATCAGCGCCGGCACGAGGCCGGAAACGAAGAAGAGCCAATCCCAGGTCTCGCGCCATCCGCTGCCCGGTCTTTTGTCGCGAAACGTGATCGCCACCGGCCGCAGAATGAGGCCGATCAGCACGAGCAGCATCGCCAGATAGAAGCCGGAGAAGGACACCGCATAGAGCGGCGGCCAAGCGGCGAATACCGCGCCGCCGCCGAGGATGAACCAGACTTGATTGCCTTCCCAGACGGGACCGATGGCGTTCAGCGTCACCCGCCGCTGCACGTCGGTGCGGGCGACGAAAGGATGCAGAATGGCGGCGCCGATATCAAAACCGTCAAGGATGGCGAAGCCTACAAGCAACACGCCGAGCAGCGCCCACCAGATGAGGCGAAGCGTCATATAGTCGAACATCGCTTTTGCCTTTCCTATCGGGTTTGCGCCGGCGCCGGCGCGGGAAGGACGGGCGCGCCGGAGGTCTGAGGCTCTGGCTCCATCTGCGGCCCAATGCGGACATATTTGACGATGAGCGCGACATCGACGATGGCGAGCGCGCTGTAAAAGAGCGCGAAGGCTGCAAGACTGGCCGCGACATTCGACGCCGGGACATTGGAGACGCCCAGAAACGTCGGCATCGTGCTGTCGATGATCCACGGCTGACGGCCATATTCCGAGACGATCCAGCCGAGTTCGGCGGCGATCCAGGGCAGCGGCAGGCTATACATCGTCATACGCAGGAACCAGGGCCGGCCGCAGCGCCGCCGGCTCGACAGATAGAAAGCGACGGCGAAGAGCGCGATGAAATAAAAGCCCAGCGCCACCATGATTCGAAACGACCAGAACAGCACCGGCACGTCGGGAATCGTCAACAGAGCCGCCTCGTGAATCTGCGCGTCGGTCGCGTTGTCGATATCCGGACGAATACGCTTGACGAGCATTGAATAGCCGACGTCGCCCATTGACGCCTGCAGCTCGGGAGGAACGACGGCGTGCGGACGGCCGCCTTCCTTCGCAAGCCATTGATAGGCCGCCATGCCATTGCGGATGCGCTCCTCGGAGCGCTCGACAAGGGCTTTTACGCCTTCAACCGGCTTATCAAGCGAACGCGTGGCGATGAGGCCCAGGACATAGGGTATTTTAATTTCATATTCCGTCATTTCGCTTTTCAGATTGGGAAGTCCGATCAGCGTGAAGGACGCCGGCGGCGGCTCGGTCTCCCACATCGCCTCGATCGCGGCGATTTTCATCTTCTGGTTTTCGCCCGCCGTATAGCCGCTCTCATCGCCGAGCACGACGACCGAAAGCGCGGAAGCAAGGCCGAAGCTCGCGGCGACCGTCAACGAGCGACGGGCGATGTCGACATGGCGACGATTCAACATGTAATACGCGCCGATCGACATCACGAACATCGCGCCGGTGACATAGCCGGCGCTGACGGTATGCACGAATTTCGACTGCGCCACGGGATTGAACAACACTTCCGTGAAGGAGGTGAGCTCCATGCGCATCGTCTGCGGATTGAAGGCGGCGCCGACCGGATTCTCCATCCAGGCGTTAGCGACGAGGATCCACAGCGCCGAGAAATTGGCGCCGAGCGCGACAAGCCAGGTGACGACAAGATGCTGCACCTTGCTCAAGCGATTCCACCCGAAGAAGAACAGGCCGACGAAGGTCGCCTCGAGGAAAAACGCCATCAGCCCTTCGATGGCGAGCGGCGCGCCGAAAATGTCGCCGACATAGTGGGAGTAGTAGGCCCAATTGGTGCCAAACTGGAATTCCATGGTGACGCCGGTGGCGACGCCCATGGCGAAGTTGATCCCAAACAACGTGCCCCAGAACTGCGTCGCCTGCTTCCAAACTTTTCGCCCGGTCATCACATACACGCTCTCCATGATCGCGAGCAGCAGGGCGAGGCCGAGCGTCAGCGGCACGAACAGGAAGTGATACATCGCCGTCAGCGCGAATTGCAGGCGCGAGAGGGTGACGACGTCGAGTTCGAACATATTTGAGCTCCGGATGTCAGCGCGGCGCAGCGGCCGACAGCGTTTCCGCCATCTGAGTCGGCGTCACCCTAATGCGATGTGCGGGACCAAAAAATGCGACATAGAGCGCGATCAGCGCGATTAGCTTGAAAGCGAGCGCGAAGGCGATTTCGCGCGCGAACGGCCGTGTCCGCATGGACTCATCCTAGTTTTGCCTAGCCGCCGGCGCCCTCACGAAAGGGCGCGACGCAGCCGTTCGATGCCGAGCAGCTTCATGATGTAACGCTCATAGACGGGCTCGCTCAGTCCCTTGCGAACCTTGCGAAGGAAATATTTTTCGTAGGCGATCTTGGCGAGATGCACCCATCGCCCCTCGCTCGACCAGTTGACGTTACGCGGCGGAATTTGCGGCTTTGCGACAAAGGCGACTCCCTTGTCACCAAAATCCGCCAAGCAAACCGCATTCCACGTGCCTTCTTCCTTCGCTTCGCGGCCGGCGATCAGCGCGACGATATTATGCGCCGTCGCCGTCACCATCGACTCGATCATGTAGCCAGTTTTCGGCGTGCCTGTCGGCACCGGGGTCGTCTCGACGGGCGGTATCGCGACGCAGACGCCAACGCCAAAGACATTCGGATATTTCGGATTGCGCTGGTTCTTGTCGATGATGACGAAGCCACGCGGATTGACCAGTCCCTCGATTCCCATCAGGGCGTCGACGCCTTTGAAGGCCGGCATCACCATGGCGAATTTGAACGGCACTTCATGCTCTTTCTTGACCTGCCCGTTCTCATCCAGCTCGGCGCATTTGAGAAGTCCGGGTTCGATCGCCGTCGTCTTGGCGTTGACGATCCATTTGATGTCGCGATCACGGAACGCCGATTCGAGCATGCCCTTGGTGTCGCCGACGCCGCCGAGTCCGAGATGACCAATATAGGGCTCGGACGTGACATAAGTCATCGGCACCTTGTGCCTGATGCCGCGTCGACGCAGGTCGGTCGAGAGGATCATGGCGAATTCATACGCCGGGCCGAAGCAGGAAACGCCGGGCGCCGCGCCGATGATGATCGGCCCCGGATCCTTGCAGAATTCCTCATAGGCCTTCGACGCGATCTCGGCGTGCTGCAGCGTGCAGATCGAATGCGTGTGTCCGCCGTGCGGTCCAAGCCCGGGCAATTCTTCGAAGGCAAGCTTCGGCCCCGTCGCTATCACGAGATAGTCGTAGGAGACGCTCTCGCCATTCTCCAGTTCGAGACGATTTTCGTCAGGCAGAACGCGTTTGGCGCCGACAGGAATGAAGCCAATTTTCTTGCGCTTGAACACCGGCGCGAGCGGCACCTTGATCTCATCGGGCTTGCGCCATTGCACGGCAAGCCAAGGATTGGATGGCGTGAACTGAAAATTCTCGAGGTCCGAGACGACCGTGACCTGATGCTGCTTGCCAAGCCCCTCGCGAACTTCGATCGCGGCGGCGACGCCGCCGATCCCTGCGCCCATGATCACGATATGCGACATTCAATCCTCCCCCGCGCTTTGCGCGCCTGATTTATTGTGCTGATGGCAAACGCCGAGCCTGAGAGAGGACATGCGCGATCAAGAAGCGCGTGTCCGCGACTTAGTCACGCTGCGCGTCGCAGAGCGAGCGCAATGCGGCGAGATTGACGATTTCCGCGCCGCCACGCGACAATTTTACCCAGCCTGAGCGTTCGAATGCTTTCAGCGTGCGGCCGACGACTTCGCGCGCCGTGCCGAGATCCGCGGCGAGCGCCTGCTGCGTGGCGACGATCTTATCGCCGGCGTCGCGAAGGGCGAGAAGACGTTCGGCCAGCCGCACGTTGATGCGCGTGCAGACGATTTCCTCGATGCGCGACATCAGCGTCGCGAGACGCCGGCTGTAGCCGTCGAACACTAGCGCGCGAAAGCCTTGGGATGCGTTCATCAGCGCCGCGAATCGATCGGCGGGAACGACATAGGCGGTCACGTCGGACTCAGCGACGCCTTCGGCGGCGTAGGCGTCGTCCGAAAGCAGCGAGGCTGTGGTCAGAATGCAGGTTTCATTGGGGCCGACACGGTAGAGCACGATCTCGCGGCCCGATTCGGTCACGCGCTGCACCCGCACCGAACCCGAGACGATCAGCGGAAAATGCGCGCACTGATCGCCAGGGCGAAACAGCACGGCTCCGCGCGGGATTTGCTTGCGGACGGCGCCCTCGCGCAGCAGCGACTTCGTCGCGGCGTCGAGGCTGCGCAGGGAAGGCGTTTCTTCGACCCAATCGGACGGCATCGTCTGCTCTTCGGTTGGCGGGCGATCCAAGGTCCCCATTGCGAAAGCGCGGCTTCCTTTACGCGCCGTTCGATGTTCGCAAAAATCTAAAAAGCGGCGCCGGATTTGGCGCCGAGCCGCTTCAGCGCGCGCGCCAGGGGGCAAAAGCCCGTAAAGGCCGCTTGCACCAGATTGACGCCAACGAAAGCCGCGAGCAAGAGCCACCAGGGGCTCGCGAGCTGCGACAACAGCAGACTCAATAAGACCATGGCGCCGGCGAAGGCCATCACGAGTCGGTCAATGCTCATGGCGAATGCTCCTGGCGCAGATTGCCTCGTTTGACGCGGGGGCGCGATTTTGCCGCCTTGCCGCACGGTTCGGCGCAAAACATCTCATAGAGCAGGCCAATGATTCGAGAGACGTTTTCATTGGCCAGGGAATAGTAGATCGTCTGCGACTCGCGGCGGGTTTTGACGAGCTTGTCTTCGCGCAGCCGGGCAAGATGCTGGGAGAGCGACGACTGGCTGAGGCCGATCGCCTCCTGGAGCTTGGTCACCGACAGTTCGCCGGCATGCAACTGGCACAGCACCATCAACCGATGGCGGTTGGCGAGCGCCTTGAGAAAGCTCTCGGCCTCCGCCGCCTTCGGCGCGAGCTGAAGCAGATTTACATTCATGATATCTAAATTATGAAAAGTGAATATATTTGTCAAGTTCGCCTTGCGACATTAAATGCGCTATTGCTAATTTACCTTTTGTGCATATAACTGTCCGCATGAGACCAATGCTCCGCTTGCCTCGCGCGCCGACGGCGCTCCTCGCCGCCTTGGCGTTCTCCTCAAGCGCCAAGGCGGGAGAGGTTACGGTTCATGTCGCGCCGGTCGACGATCTCAAGGCGGTGGTCGCTTCCGTGGAACCGGTGCATCAATTGACCGCGCGGGCGCGCATCGGCGGCACAGTTAGCGCGCTTAAGATCAAAGAGGGCGATGACGTCGCCGGCGGCGCCGAAATCGCCCTGGTCGTCGATCAGAAGCTCTTCCTGCAGATGCAGGCGCTCGATCAGCGTATCCAGTCGCAACAGGCGCAACGCGACAAGGCGCAGACCGATTTCGGCCGCGCGCAGGAATTGTTTCGGCGCGGAGTCTATACGAAGGCGCTGTTCGACCAGGCGAAGACCGCGCTCGACGTCGCAGAGCGCAATCTTTCGGCGTTGCGCTCCGACCGCGGGGTGATCGAACAACAGGCGGCGGAAGGTTCGGTGCGCGCGCCGGGGCCGGGACGCGTCCTCACCATTCCCGTCTCCGTCGGACGCGTGGTGATGCCTGGCGAAACGATCGCGACCATGGCCGAAGATAAATACATCCTGCGCCTGCAATTGCCGGAGCGGCATGCGCGCTTCATGCGCGCCGGCGACAAGGTCGAACTCGCCGCGCGCGGCCTGCACGACGGAGCGGGGGGCGGACGAAAAGAAGGGCGCGTGCGCATCGTCTATCCCGAAATTCAGGGCGGCCGAGTCATCGCCGACGTCGACGTTCAGGGGCTTGGCGATTATTTCGTTGGCGAACGCGCGCGCGTTTACGTCACGACCGGCAAGCGCGATACGATCCTCATCCCCCGCGCCGCAGTCTATCGTCGCGCCGGCGTGGACTTTGTCCGGCTCGCTTCCGGCGAGGAAATCGTCGTGCAGCTTGGCGAGAAGCGCGGCGACGCCGTCGAGATTCTTTCCGGCCTTCAAAACGGCGACGTGGTTTCGGCGCCATGAGCGAGGAGTTTCGTCCTGGCATTTCGGGAACGCTGACCCGCGTCTTCATCAATTCGCCGTTGACGCCGCTGCTTCTGCTCGCCTCGATTTTCGTCGGATTGATCGCGCTGCGTTCGCTGCCGCGCGAAGAGGAGCCGCAGATTTCCGTGCCGATGGTCGACATTATGGTGTCGGCCAACGGCTACAAGGCGGAAGACGCAATCGAACTTATCACCCGTCCGCTTGAGGATATCATCAAGGGCGTCAACGGCGTCGAACATGTCTATTCGCAGACGCGGGACGACAATGTGGTCGTCACCGCGCGCTTTTATGTCGGCACGCCGCAGGACAATGCGGTGCTGCGCATTCACGAAAAGATACGCGCCAATATTGGCGATCTGCCCAAGGGCATTCCCGAACCGCTGATCGTTGGCCGCGGCATCGACGACGTGGCGATCGTCGTGCTGACCCTTTCGGCGAAGCCGGAGCGCGCCGATCGATGGACTGACAACGGCCTTTTTCAGGTCGCCGAGGAATTGCAGCACGATCTCACCAAGGTCGATAACGTCGGCTCGAGCTACATCGTCGGCGGCAGCCCCAATCAGATCCGCGTCGAACCCGATCCTGAACGCCTGTCGCAATATGGTGTGACGCTCAATCAGCTCATCGACAAGCTGACCAACGCCAACCGCTCTTTTCTTGTCGGGGCGTTCCGCGAGGATAATCGCGCCGTGCCCGTGGTCGCCGGCCAGACTCTTCAGGGCGTGCCCGATATCGGCCTGCTGCTCCTCACCACAAGAGACGGGCGGCCGGTCTATGTCAAAGACGTCGCCGATGTGCGCGTCGGCGCCGCCGAACCGGACCGGCGCAGCTGGACGATGACGCGCAACGCCGCCGGCGGTCTCGACAAGCGCCCCGCCGTCAGCATCGCCATCGCTAAGCGCAAGGGCGCCAACGCCGTCATCGTCGCCGACGAAATCATGCATCGGCTCGACGCCGTCAAGGGCCGCATCGTGCCCGACGACATTGAGATCGCAGTGACGCGCGACTATGGCGAAACGGCGACCGAAAAAGCCAATGAGCTGCTCTTCCATCTCGCGCTCGCGACCGTCTCCATCGTCGCGCTGATTGTGGTGATGGTCGGCTGGCGCGAGGGCGTCGTCGTCCTGGTCATCATCCCGACGACGATTCTGCTCACGCTTTTCGCCTCATGGTTGATGGGCTATACGATCAATCGCGTCAGCCTCTTCGCGCTTATTTTCTCGATCGGCATTCTCGTCGACGACGCGATCGTCGTCGTCGAAAACATCGTGCGTCATTGGCATATGCGCGGCTCGCGCAGCTTGATCGACACCGCCGTCGAGGCGGTGGCGGAAGTCGGCAATCCGACGATCGTCGCGACGCTCACCATCGTCGCCGCGCTGCTGCCGATGATGTTCGTCTCGGGCCTGATGGGCCCCTATATGAGCCCCATTCCGGCGAATGCTTCGCTCGCGATGGTGTTTTCCTTCTTCGTCGCGATGACGATTACGCCCTGGCTGTTGCTCAAGATCGCCGGCAAGCGTTTCGAACAGGAGCGCGGCGACGGCGCCGATCATGCGCATGAACGCGGCGCCATGGGCAATTTCTATGTGCGCGTCGCGACGCCTTTGCTGAAGGGGCGCAAGCGCTCGCAACGATTTCTTACCGCCGTCGGCCTTGCCACGCTGCTCTCCTTGGGGCTTTTCGTCACGAAAACAGTGCGCGTGAAGCTTTTGCCCTTCGACAACAAGTCGGAGCTCGCCGTCGTCGTCGATCTGCCGCGCGGCGCCTCGCTCGAAGAAACCGATCGGGTGCTGACCGCGGCGGCCGAGCGGCTGAAGGACATTCCGGAGCTGACGTCCATTCAGTCCTATGCCGGCACGGCTGCGCCCTTCAACTTCAACGGACTCGTGCGGCATTACTATATGCGCAAGGCGCCCGAGATGGGCGATCTCGCGATCAATCTGCAGCCGAAAGGCGAACGCAGCCGTGCAAGCCACGCGATCGCGCTCGACATTCGCAAGAAGCTCGAAGGATTGCCGGCGCCCGAGCACACCGCGATCAAGGTCGTCGAAGTGCCGCCGGGTCCGCCCGTGCTGTCAACGCTGCTTGCCGAAGTTTACGGTCCCGACGCGAAGTCGCGGCGCGATCTCGCGGCGAAAGTGCGCAAGGCTTTCGACGCCGTCGATTTCGTCGTCGACACCGACGACAGCTACGGCCAGCGCGCCGAACGCCTGCGCTTCGAAATCGATCAGGACGCGCTCGAATTCCACGGCGTGGAAGAGCGTGCTGTCTATGACACGATCGGCGCCCTGGTCGGCGGCGTCAAGATCGGCTTTTCGCAAAAGGGCGGCGGCGCCAAGCCGGTCGACATTTCCGTGGCGCTGCCGCTAAGCGCGATGACGACGAGCGAGCGTATCCTGTCGACGCCGCTGCCCGCCGGCGGCACGGTGCGCCAAGGCGCCAATGTCGAACTCGGCGACGTCGTCAAGGCGACGCGCGAACAGGGCTCCTATCCGATTTTCCGTCACAACGGCCGCTTCGCCGAAATGGTCAGCGCCGAGGTCGCCGGACGTTTCGAAGCGCCGATCTATGGCATGCTCGCGGTCGAGAATGAGATCAACAAGATCGACTGGGGACCTTCGGGTCCGCCGACGATCAAATATCACGGCCAGCCGCTCGACGATTCGAAGCCGACGCTGCTCTGGGATGGCGAGTGGGAGGTGACCTATGTGACCTTCCGCGACATGGGCGCGGCCTTCATGGTGGCGCTGCTCGGCATCTATCTGCTCGTCGTCGCGCAGTTCGGCTCGTTCAAATTGCCGCTGGTGATCCTCGCCCCGGTGCCGCTGACGCTGGTCGGCATCGTCATCGGCCATCTTTTGTTCAACGCCGCCTTCACCGCCACGTCGATGATCGGCTTCATTGCGCTCGCCGGCATCGTCGTGCGTAATTCGATCCTGCTCGTCGACTTTATTCGGCATTTGCGCGCGCGCGGCATGAATTTGCGCGCCGCGCTGATCGAGGCGGGCGCGGTGCGCTTCAAGCCGATATTTCTCACCGCCGCCGCGGCGATCATCGGCGCCGCCTTCATCCTCACCGATCCGATTTTCCAGGGCCTCGCCATTTCGCTGGTCTTTGGCCTCGCCTCGTCGACGGCGTTGACCCTGCTCGTCATCCCCGCGATCTATGTCGTCTTGCGCGACGATGAAGTCCCAAGGAGGGCCTGATGATCGAAGACTGGGCGGCGCTCGCCAAGAAGCTCTCCGCCGACATAAGGGAATTGCGCGTCGGCGCGCCCGAGACGATGAAAGCCTTTTCGGCGATGGCCATGTCGGCGGGCGCGCAAGGCGCGCTCGACGCGAAGACGAAAGAACTGATCGCGCTCGCGGTGAGCGTCGCGGTGCGCTGCGATGATTGCATCGCCTTCCACGCCAGGGCCGCGTCGCAGCGCGGCGCGACGCGCGAGGAGGTGATGGAGACGCTCGCGATGAGCATCTACATGGGCGCCGGACCGTCGGTAATGTATGCGAGCCATGCGCTCGCCGCCTTCGCCCAATTCGACGCCGAAAAGCAAGCCTGAGCAGAAAGGAACCAAAATGACTCTGGGCTCTCTCTTGTCGAAACTTGCCGGCGGCGGCGCGGCGCCGACGATCGAGCATGAGGATTTCTGCCGTATCGTCGCGGACAAATCCTGCGCGATCGTCGATGTGCGCGAGCCGCATGAATTTGCAGCCGGCCATGTGGCGGGCGCCAAGAACATGCCGATCTCGAGTTTCGATCCGACCAAGCTTCCGAAGGGCGACGTTGTCCTTATTTGTCAGGCGGGCGGGCGTTCGGCCAAGGCTCTGGCGCAAGCGCAAAGCATAGGACGGAAGGACGTCTGTCATTACGCGCCGGGCACCGGCGGCTGGCGCGCCCGCGGCGGCGCGGTGGAGTGATGCAAAATCTTTCCAGCGGCTCGACTGTCATTCCCGACGCGCGCAACGCGCGCGATCGGGAATCCAGAGCAAAACCAGAGTTCTTGCGGTGGCTCTGGATTCCCGGTCAGGCCTTTGGCCTGCCGGGAATGACAACGCCCAAGCGAAGAGAAGAGATCTGCCGAAATGCGTATCAGTTCGTCATTGCGTAGCGACGGCGCGCAATGACGAACCTTGCGCCAATGCGGTTTACGCGGCCTTGCCGAGCTTCGTCGCTTCAGCGACCTCGTTGATCTTGCCGGTCTTCACATCATAGATGTAGCCGTAGATCGGAATGTTTTTCGGCACCAGCGGATGCGAACGGATGCGCGCGACATCCTGCGCCACGCTTTCTTCCTGATTCTTGATCGTGTGCCATTTGATGAAATGGCCGGCCGAACAGCCGCCGCCATGTTGCGGGTTCGACCAGTTTTTGCCGTCGAAACTCGCCGTCGCGAGATTGTCGTCGAGCAAGCCGCTCATCACTTCGTCGCAGAACAGCTCCATGCCGCAATTGGTGTGGTGAATGACGAACCACTCCTTGGTGCCGAGCAGCTTGTGCGAGATGACCAGCGAACGAATCGCATCATCTGAAGCGCGACCGCCGGCGTTGCGGACCACATGCGCGTCGCCTTCCGACAGGCCGGCGTATTTCGCGGGATCGAGACGCGCGTCCATGCAGGTCAGGATAGCGAATGCGCGCGCTGGCGGCAGCGCAAGTTCGCCCTTATTCCCGAAATTGGCGGCGTAAGCATTATTCGCGGCGACAACTTCGTTGACGATCTGGCTTGCCATGTTTCTCTCCCTTGTTGTGCATGTTGCCTAAAAAGTTTTCTTGACCTGTTTCAACATTGAAGCGCTTCAGCCTTCATTTCAAGCAAACAAGGCGCGCGATCTTCGTGACATAGTCGCTTGACGGTCAGCGATATATATTTCGAGGAAGTTGGCGCTGATACTGTATAACATTCGCGCAGACGTGCGCGCCGCAAAGGAGATTATTGCATCAAATGTCCAGTCCCACAGATCTTTTTCCTGGTTTCGCTTCGCATTGGATCGATGCGCCGGCGGGAAAAATTTTCGCTCGAGTCCGTGGCGAAGGCCGGCCAGTGGCGCTGTTGCATGGTTTCGGCCAGACGCATGTCGCTTGGCGTAAGATTGCGCCAGCGCTCGCCAAGCGCTTCACGGTCGTCGCGATGGATCTGCGCGGCTATGGCTGGTCGTCCGTCCCGGCGAGCGAGAACGGCGAGAGTTACACGAAGCGGGAAATGGCGGGCGATGTCGTGGCTGTGATGGAGTCGCTTGGCCATGTGCGCTTCGCGCTCGTCGGTCACGACAGAGGCGCGCGCGTCGGCCAGCGCCTTGCGCTCGATCAGCCGGGCCGGCTGGACAAGCTCGCGCTCGTCAATATCGCGCCGATCGACGATGATTTCGGCGACGGCGATTTGCAGCGCGTCGGACGCGCGCGCTTCCTCGCCGCCGAGGCGCCGAAACCTGAAGAGCTGATCGGACTCGATTCGATCGGCTTTCTCGACGATGCGTTGAAGAATGGCGTCAAGGCGAAATCGCTCGACGCCTTCGGCGCGGATGCGCTCGCCGCCTATCGCCAGGCGTTCAACGACCCGGCGCGCATTCACGCCTTCTGCGAAGATTTTCGCGCCGGAGCGACCATCGATCGCGAGCATCTAGAAGCCGATCGAGCGGAGGGCAAGACGCTCAACATGCCGACGCTCGTCGTCGCAGGCGAAGCGACCTTCCCAAAGTCGTCTCCCTCGCTCAGCGCTGCGTGGCGCGAATGGGGCGACGAGATCATCGAGGCGCGTCTCGACTGCGGACTTTTTCCGATGGAGGAAGCGCCACAGGAAACGCTCGCCGTGTTGGAGAAATTCCTGTGAGTCTTTACCGCGGCAAGACCGTCGCGCTCGCGCTGGGCGGCGGCGGCGCGCGCGGACTTGCGCATATCTGCGTGCTCCAGGCGCTGGACGAGATGGGGGTGCGGCCGGTCGCCATCGCCGGCGCCTCGATCGGCGCGATCATCGGCGCCGCCTATGCGGCGGGCTTTTCCGGCGCGGAGCTACGCGCCCACGCCCAGGCCATTCTCAAGAACCGCATCGGACTCGCCCGTCGGCTGCTGCATGCGCGGGCGCGCGGACGAAAGCGGCTGCTTTCCCGGGTCGCGCATCCGCTGCTCTTCGACGGCGAGCGCTTCCTTCAGGCCTTCTGGCCGCATGGCATGCCGGAGCGGTTCGAAGATTTGAGCATTCCGCTGCAGGTCGTCGCGACTGATTTTCGTCGCCGCGTCGAGGCGGTTTTTGCGACGGGGCCGCTGTGTCCCGCCGTGGCGGGGTCGATGGCGATACCGGGCATCGTGCGCGCCGCCGCCAGCGATCACGGCTATTTCGTCGACGGCGGACTGGTCAATCCGCTGCCCTATGATCACCTTTGGGGCCTTGCCGACATCATCATCGCCGTCGATGTCTCCGGGAATTTCGGGGTCGAGACCGGGAGGGGCGCGCCCTCCGCCTTCGAGACGATGATCGTCGCGAGCCAGATCATGATGAACGCGATCAGTTCGCGCATGATCGCCGAACGGCCGCCCGACGTGTTGATCCGGCCCGAGGTGCATCAATATCTCGCGCTGGACCTGTTCAAGGCCTCGCGCATTTTCGCCGCCGGCGACGCCTGCGGCGACACGCTGCGTCATGGCTTGGCGCAGGCGGCGCTAAGGCTTGAGGCTCACCGTCGCGCCTGAAAGAAGTCGCGCAGCAGCTGCGCCGCCTCGCTCTCGCGAATGCCGCCATAGAGTTCGGGCCGATGATGGCAGGTCGGCTGCGAGAAAAACCGCGGCCCATGCTCGACCGCGCCGCCCTTCGGATCGCTCGCCGCATAATAGAGCCGCCTGATGCGCGCAAAGCTGATCGCCGCCGCGCACATGGCGCAGGGCTCGAGCGTCACATAGAGATCGCAGTCGACGAGGCGCTCCGAGCCGATTGCGGCGCAGGCCCCGCGAATGACCAGCATTTCGGCATGCGCTGTTGGGTCGCGATCGCGCAGCGTCCGATTGCCCGCGGTCGCGATCACCTCGCCATTGCGCGCCAGCGCCGCGCCGACCGGGACTTCGCCGGCTTTCGCGGCGGCGCGCGCCTCATCGAAGGCGGCCGTGAAAGGATCCCTGCCGTTCATTTTCGTCTCTTGAGCGATCGCGCTTCAAAGCGCGCATTCCGCCTGCTATCAGAACCCATGAACGAAAAGAACCGCAATGAGAAACCGGCGCAAAAGGGCGGCGACCGGCCCCTGCGGCGTCGCGCCAAAGAAGCGCCGGCGCCCGCGCCCCACGACAAAGCCTTTGAAGGCGAGCGGATCGCCAAGGTCATTGCGCGCGCCGGCGTGTGTTCGCGCCGCGACGCCGAGCGCTGGATCGCCGAAGGCCGCGTCGCCGTCAATGGCCGGGCGCTGACCAGTCCAGCCTTTAATGTGCAGGGCGGCGACAAGATCACGATCGACGGCGCGCCGATGCAGGAACGCGAGCGCACCCGGCTCTTCCTCTTCCATAAGCCCGCCGGCTATGTCACGACCGCGCGCGACGAGGAAGGCCGGGCCACGGTGTTCTCTTTTCTTGAGGAGCGGCATCCCGATTTGCCGCGCCTCGTCAGCGTCGGCCGGCTCGACATCAACACCGAAGGGCTGCTGCTGCTCACCAATGACGGCGGCCTGGCGCGCACGCTTGAATTGCCGGCGACCGGCTGGACGCGGCGCTACCGCGTGCGCGCGCATGGCGCGATCGATCAGGCGCGGCTCGATTCGCTGCGCGACGGCGTGGCGATCGAGGGCGTCAATTATGCGCCGATCGAGGCGCGGCTCGAACGCGTGCAGGGCGCCAACGCCTGGATCGCGATGAGTCTCACCGAAGGCAAGAATCGCGAGATCAAGCGCGTGATGGCGCATCTGGGGCTCGATGTGACGCGATTGATCCGCGTGTCCTATGGGCCTTTCCAGCTCGGCGATCTCGCGGAAGGCGCGGTCGAGGAAGTGCGGCTGAAGACGCTGCGCGAGCAATTGGGCAAATCGCTCGCCGAACTCGCCGGCGTCGACTTTGCCGCGCCGCTGCGTGAGAAGACGCCCGAAGAGCAGCAGGAAATTCGCGAGCGCGCTACGAAACGTCCGCGCAAACATGTCTCCGCGCTGCGCGAGGAAGGCGACGCGCGGCGTGACGCCGGTCCCCGCGCGCGGGTGACGCGCGGCGCCGTCGCCGACCGCAAAGGCCGCGCCGTCGCCGTCGAGCGGGTGACGCCGGTTCGGCGCAAGGCGCAGGAGGAGACTCCGTCGCGCAACGCCCGGCGCTTTGAATCGATGCGCGGCGCCGGCGCACGCCAACAAGAGACGCGATCCGAGCGGCCAAGACGCGACGGCAGGCCGCGCGGCGAGCGCTTTCTTGGCGAGGAGGGCCGGCGGCGCGACGACCGCGCCGCGCCCGATCAACGCCATGCAACGCGCTTCGACGAACCGCAAGGGGCGCGACCGGCGCGCGCGCCGCGCGAGCGCGGGGCCGAGAGGCGCGACGAAACGCCGCGCAGAACGCAGAGATTTGAGAAGCGGCCAGACGAACGCGCGAGCGCTCGACGAAATTATCGCACGCCCGATCGTGAAGAGGCGAGGTTTGAAAAACGTCCGCCGCGTCGGGAGGGCGACGAGGCTCGACGGGCAACGCGCGGTGCCGGCGCAACGCGGCAGGAGCGGCCACGGACATTCGACAAGCGTCCGGCTCGCGCCGATGCGCGCGAAGTTGCGGCAGGCGACCGCGCGCCCGGCGCGCGCAAATTCAATCGGTCTCCTGCCGGGGGAGACGCGCGGTTTGCGCGAAGCGGCGGACCTCATAAGGGGCCTCGCAAAAGTCCCGGCGGCGGATCGGGCAAAGGTCCCTCTGGCGACCGGGGCGCGCCGCGCAAGGGACCGTCAAAGGGACCGCGCAAGCCGCGCGGCGCTTAAGCCATGCGCATCGTCGGCGGCGCTTTGCGCGGTCGCGCGCTTTCCGGACCGCGTTCGCAGGCGATTCGGCCGACGTCAGAACGGCTGCGCGAATCCGTCTTCGACATTCTCGCGCATCGCTACGGCGATCCGGTTTCCGGCGCCAATGTCATCGACCTCTTTGCGGGCGCCGGCGCGCTCGGCCTTGAAGCTTTGTCGCGCGGCGCGGCGCGCGCGCTTTTCGTCGACGACGGCGCCGAGGCGCGCGCCTTGTTGCGCGCCAATATCGAAGCGCTGGGACTTGGCGGCGTGACGCGCATCTTTCGCCGCGACGCGACGAAGCTCGGGGACGCGCCGGCCGGCGAACAATTTTCGCTCGCCTTCCTCGATCCGCCCTATGGCAAAGACCTTTCGTCGCCGGCGCTCATGGCGCTCATCGACGGCGGCTGGCTTATGCCGGGCGCCGTCGTCGTCATCGAGGAAAGCGCCAAGACGCGGGTCGATTTGCCGCCACGCCTGTCGCGCGAAGACGAGCGCCGCTACGGCGACACGCAATTCGTCTTCGCGCGTTACAGTGGTTAGGTCTTTATACAGCGCGCTCAAGCTTTCATTCAAAGGCGACTTGAACGCGCGTCACCGCGCGATTGAAGAGGCCTGTCGGCAGATAGCACAAGGGATTTGTCGCGAGCGGCGCTTCCTTGCAGTGATCGTGCGCGCTCGTCCATGCGTAGCCCGCCCGCGCCATGCATCCCAGAATATGTTTGCGGATCAGATGATCCGGGTCGACGCGACGGCTTTCCGGATAGGCCGACTCGCCATCCAATTCGCAGGCGGAAGTTTGGATTTGTTGCGCCTTGAAAAAGGAGGAACTCGAGCCGATCAATCCGGCCTCGGCGCCGACGACCATCGTCAGTCCTCCAAAGAAGGCGGCAACCGCCGTCACCTTGCTCGCCTTAAACTGCACGTCGAGGAGCGAGAGAACGCCGGCCGCCGTCAAAGCGACGCCGACGAAGATCAATACGAGAATCATGACCATCTCCATCTTCTGAGTAGTGTCGCGCCGCCGCCTGGTGATCGCGCGTAGACAATTCATTGCGCCTTCGCGCGACACGATGGCGTCGGCGAAAGAGCGCAACGAGGCTCATGAATGGAGTGTGTGTGTCGAACGCGTCGTGGTCTGCGACTTAGTCACGGCCCTTGAGGCGTCGCTCCGAAACCGGAAAAATGCTCAAGGTTTCTTTTTCAACTCATAAAGCGCCGCCAGCGCTTCGCGCGGGGTCATCTGATCGGGATCGATCTCTTTAAGCGCGTCGCGCAGCGCATCTTTCGGCGCCGGCGCGGCGGCGATGCGCGCGAAAAGCGGCAGATCGTCGATCAAGGTCTCGATCGGAGCGCGACGATCTGTCGCCTCCAGCTCCGCGAGTATCGCGTGCGCGCGCGCGACGACGCTCGCGGGCAGCCCGGCAAGCTGCGCGACATGCACGCCGTAGGATCGGTCGGCGGCGCCTTTAATGACTTCATGCAGAAACACGACCTCGCCGGCATGATCGGTCACTTTCATCGTCAGATTGACGAGTCGCGGCAGTCGCTTCGCAAGCTGCGTCAGCTCGTGAAAATGGGTGGCGAAAATCGCGCGCGAGCGATTGACTTCATGCAGATGCTCGATCGTCGCCCAGGCGATCGACAGCCCGTCGAATGTCGCCGTGCCGCGGCCGATTTCATCGAGAATGACCAGCGAGCGTGGCGTCGCGCAGTTCAGAATCGCGGCGGTTTCGACCATCTCGACCATGAAGGTCGAACGCCCGCGCGCGAGATCATCCGAAGCGCCGACGCGCGAGAACAGTCGATCGACGACGCCGATGCGCGCTGAGGTCGCGGGAACGTAGGAGCCCGCCTGCGCGAGAAGCGTGATCAGTGCGTTCTGACGTAGATATGTCGATTTGCCGGCCATGTTCGGCCCGGTGACCACGGCGATCCGGCCGCCGTCCGCTCCGCCGAGATCACAGTCATTGGCGGCGAAGACCTTGCCCTGCGACTGAAGCGACGCCTCCACGACCGGATGGCGGCCGCCGACGATCTCAAAATCGAGCGAGGCGTCGATCGCCGGGCGCGTCCAGCCGCGCTTCTCGGCGACTTCCGCGAGCGCGCTGTACAGGTCGAGCCGCGCGAAAGCCTCGGCGAGACGCTGCAACTCTTCCGCCTTGGCGCAAACCTCGGTGGCCAACGCGTCGAATATCGCCGTTTCGCGCGCCAAGGCGCGCTCGGCCGCCGACGAGATTTTCGCTTCAAGCTCGACAAGCTCGCGCGTCGAGAAGCGCATCGCGTCGGCCATGGTCTGGCGGTGTGTGAAGGTCGCGTCGAACGGCGCCCGCAGCAGTCTTTCGCCATGCGCCGGCGAAACCTCAAGAAAGTAGCCGAGAAAATTATTGTGCTTGATTTTCAGCTTCGCGCCGGTGAGTTCGGCATAGCGCCCCTGCAGTTCGGCGATCACCTTGCGGCTTTCGTCTCGAAGTCGTCGCGCCTCGTCGAGTTCGCCGTCGCGGCCCTCGCGAATGAAATCGCCGTTACACTTATCGAGCGGCAGATTGTCTTTCAATGCCGCGCCGATGTTTTCGGCGAGCCCGACATCGGCGCGCGAGAGCGTTTGCGCCTCAGCCGCGATCTCCGATGGCGGATCAAGCGGCGCGAAGAGAAGGGCGATGTCCCGCGCAACCTCAAGCGCGACGCCGACGCTGGCAAGATCGCGCGGTCCGCCGCGCTCAAGCGACAGTCGCGACAGAGCGCGGAAAAGATCCGGCGCGCGCGCCAGCTTGGCGCGAAGCGCACTGCGCAGGTTCGACCCTTCGAGAAAGAAGGCGACCGCGTCGAGCCGCGCGGCGATTGATCGCGCATCCGTCAAAGGCGCCGCGATGCGCTCGGCGAGAAGTCGCGCGCCGGCAGGCGTGACGGAGAGATCGACGACCGACAGCAGCGAACCCTCGCGCGCGCCTGAAAGCGTGCGGGTCAATTCCAGATTGGCGCGGGTCGCTGCGTCGATGTCGAGCGTCGTCAGTTCGCGCAGGCTTGTCGGACGCGAAAGCGCCGGGCGTTGTCCCTTTTGCGTGCGTTCGACATAGAGGATCGCCGTCGCGGCGGCGGCGAGCTCGACGTCACTTAAGGCGTAAAAACCGTCGAGCGTCGCCACGTCGTAAAAACCCATGAGGCGTCGCGCTGCGTCTTCGCTAGTGCCGACATCTCGGCCGATCGGCGCGACCGGGACGCCTGCCGCCTCGAAAAGCGCGGAAAGCGTGGGGTCTCTGCATAACGCGTCGGCAGCGATTATTTCGCGCGGCTCCAGGCGCGCGATCTCGGCCCCGAGCGCGCTTTCCTCGCGCGCACAGAGCGTGAAGGCGCCCGTCGAAATATCGACGCTTGCAAGGCCGTATCGCCACGTCCCCTCGTCGCCGCGCAAGCGCGCAATCGCCAGAAAGGCGTTGTGTCTCGACGGATCGAGCAAGGCGTCTTCGGTGATCGTGCCGGGCGTGACGAGCCGCACGACGTCGCGCCGCACCACCGATTTCGCGCCGCGTTTTTTTGCTTCGGCCGGATCTTCGATCTGTTCGCAGACGGCGACTCGATGTCCGAGCGCAATCAGCTTTTGCAGATAATCATTGGCGCGCTCGACCGGCACGCCGCACATCGGAATGTCTTCGCCAAGATGCTTGCCGCGTTTCGTCAGCATGATGCCGAGCGCGCGCGAGGCGGTCTGCGCGTCTTCGAAAAACAATTCGTAGAAATCGCCCATGCGATAGAACAGCAGGCAATCGGCGTTCGCAGCCTTGATCTCGATATATTGCGCAATCATCGGCGTCGCGCGCGCCGACGCTCTGTCGTCGGGTCCTGGCGTGGAAGGGGGCGCGGCGTGTTTCATCGGCGCGAGTGTAGCGGCGTCGGGGCTTAAGCGCCACGCGGGACGCACACTCAGATGTGGACGACATGACCGCCTGCGATTAAACTTTCCTCGCATAATTGATTGCTTGATGAACTATGGAGGCAGGAATGAATTTTTCCGCCAGTCGATTTGTTGTTCTCGCCGCCGCCGCGAGCCTTTGTCCGTCAGCGCTTGCCGCAGAGCTTTGCCCGCCAGAATCAACCACTCC
Organism: Methylocystis sp.; assembly: GCF_050246715.1. Taxonomy (NCBI): domain Bacteria; kingdom Pseudomonadati; phylum Pseudomonadota; class Alphaproteobacteria; order Hyphomicrobiales; family Methylocystaceae; genus Methylocystis; species Methylocystis sp. Next base: position 68,488 of record NZ_JBFWVN010000001.1, on the reverse strand, counting down.
TTGGAGCGTTTCAGCGCCGGCTTTTTCGAAGGCCGACGCGCGCGAAAATATCAGCGGCTTTGTTTGCGCGCCGGATGCGCCGGATTATTGTCTCGTCGTCGCCGATGAGGGCCGTGAGGCCGCCTTTGTGAGCCTGCACGAGGGCGGATTGGCCGCGATCGGCGCACCCTTCGCCTTGCCTGTCGCGTCTCACGAATTCGACGCCGAGGGCGCCACGACCGACGGCAAATTTTTGTACATCGCCGGTTCGCAGTCGGTGAAGCGAAGAACCTGCGAAGACCATCCCGCGAATCGTGTCGTGCTGCGCTTCGACGTCGACCCAGCGAGGCGTCCGCCAGTTACAATCAAATCTACCGGCGAACTATGGAAGATTATCGAGAGCCTGCCGGAATTCGCTGGTCACGCCGGGCCCAACGCGTGCCTCGGCGACAATTCTCCGCAAAGGAGGCCCGATCTCCCGGGCAAGCAAGGCGTTAACATCGAGGGCGTCGCAGCGAAGGACGGGCGACTTTATTTCGGCTTCCGAGGCCCAGCGATAGACGGAGAAGCGTTGCTTTTGGGCGTCGACGCAAAGGCTCTCTTTGAGGGCGGCGTCGCGGCGCCGAGCGTTGCCCGCATAAAAGTAGGAAAAAAGCGCGCGATTCGCGATCTGACGATCGCAGATGGCGCGCTCTTGGCGCTCGTCGGCCCGGATGACGACAATCTGCCCCTAAACTATTCAGTCTTCCGAATTGAGAGTCCCTATCAGGGGTCGGCGAGAGCCGCCGAACTTGCGGCGCTCGATTTAGACAAAGCTCCTCGAGACGAGAAAGGCGAACCGATCAAGCCGGAAGCCATAGCGCTGTTGGACGCGACTCCAGAGCGTTATCGTTTGCTCGTGCTTTCGGACGGGGGCGAAGACGGAGCGCCGCTGGTCTTCAACATTCCACGCAGGCCATAAGAGAAAACCCAGACGAGCATTCTTCTGGGTTTTTTCAGTTCCGCTTCGTGGCCAAGCCGCAGCTGCGCTGATGAGCGTTGTCGCAGCTGAAAGGAAGTAGAGAACGATCCCTGATTTGCGGGTCTTCTTCGTCGCCTCCTTCGTCTTGGCGATCTTCGCAAGGCGTTGACGGAGGATGCAGGCGGGCGTTTCGCTTCTTCCGCTCTCCGAAGAATTTGTGGCGGAGACGCTAGTCTTTGCGAGGCCAAAACGCTTGTGAACGCGGCGGCGCTCCGGTTATGGTCGCCGCGCTGCGTTGCAACACCAAAAAGGGGCGGACATGGCCGACGATATGGCGGAGACTCGAGCGGAGGGAGAGCAGCGCGCGACGATTTCGGATAAGGAGGCGCTGCTCTTTCATTCGCGCGTCCGCCCTGGAAAGCTCGCCGTCGTCGCCTCGAAGCCGATGGCGACTCAGCGCGATCTGTCGCTCGCCTATTCGCCGGGCGTGGCGGCGCCCGTGCTCGCCATCGCCAACGACCCTTCGGCGGCCTTCGACTATACGACGCGCGGCAATATGGTCGCCGTCATCACCAACGGCACCGCGATCCTCGGCCTCGGCGATCTCGGCGCCCTGGCGGCGAAGCCGGTGATGGAAGGAAAGGCGGCGCTGTTCAAGCGCTTCGCCGACATCGATTCGATCGATCTCGAAATCGATACGAGGGAGGTCGAAGAATTCGTCAATGCGGTGCGCTATCTCGGCCCCTCGTTCGGCGGAATCAATCTTGAAGACATCAAGGCTCCCGAATGTTTCGTCATCGAGGAGCGACTGCGCGACCTCATGGACATTCCGGTGTTTCATGACGATCAGCACGGCACCGCGATCATCTCCACAGCCGGCCTTATCAACGCGCTGCTGCTGACCGGGCGCGACATTGGCAAGGCGAAGCTCGTCTGCAACGGCGCCGGCGCCGCGGGTATCGCCTGTCTCGATCTTGCAAAGGCGCTTGGGTTTGATCCACGCAACGTCATCCTGTGCGACACCAAGGGCGTCGTCTACCGCGGCCGTCAGGAGGGCATGAATCAATGGAAGAGCGCACATGCCGTCGACACCAAGGCGCGAACCCTAGCTGAGGCTCTGGAAGGCGCGGATATTTTCTACGGCCTCTCCGTCAAAGGCGCGCTGACTCCGAAAATGCTTCTCGCCATGGCCGACAATCCGATCGTCTTCGCCATGGCCAATCCAGATCCGGAGATCACGCCGGAAGAAGCCCGCGCCGCGCGCGCTGACGTGATCATCGCCACGGGGCGTTCCGACTATCCGAACCAAATCAACAATGTTCTCGGCTTTCCCTATATTTTTCGCGGCGCGCTCGACGTTCGCGCGCGCATGATCAATATGGAGATGAAGATCGCCGCCGCGCAGGGGCTCGCCGAACTTGCGCGCGAAGACGTTCCTGACGAAGTGGCGAACGCCTATCGTGGCGCGAGGCCGCGTTTTGGACGTGATTATCTCATCCCGGCGCCCTTCGATCCGCGTCTGATCTCGGTTATCCCGCCGGCGGTGGCGCTTGCGGCGATGGACACCGGCGTGGCGCGGCGACCGATCGTCGACATGAAGGCCTATCGCGCCGAACTCTCGGCGCGTCGCGATCCGATCGCGGGACTGATGCAGACCATTCACGAGCGGGTGCGCCGCGATCCTAAACGCGTCGTCTTCGCCGAGGGCGAAGAGGAGCAGGTGATCCGCGCCGCGCTGGCGTTCGTTCACCAGGGCTTCGGGCGCGCCGTGCTGGTCGGTCGGGAGGATCGCGTCAAGGACGCGGCGGCGAACGCCGGGCTCGAATTGCCTCCCGAGATCGAAATCCACAACGCCAAGCTCTCTCATCGCAACGCAGTCTACGCGCAGTTCCTGTTCGAGCGTCTGCAGCGAAAGGGATTGCTGATGCGCGACTGCCAGCGGCTGATCAATCAGGACCGCAATCATTTCGCCGCCGCCATGGTGGCGCAGGGCGACGCCGACGCGATGGTGACGGGCGTGACGCGCAATTTCTCCCACGCGCTCGAAGACGTGCGGCGCGTCGTCGACCATAAGCCCGGCCACCGCGTCATCGGCGCTTCGCTCATTCTGGCCGCCGGCCGCATCGTCGTCGTCGCCGACACGGCGATCACCGAAATGCCCGACGCCGAGGAACTGGCTGAAATCGCCATCGAGGCGGCTGGCGTGGCGCGCCGCATCGGCCTAGAGCCGCGCGTCGCCATGCTGGCATTTTCGACATTCGGCTACCCGCCTGGCGAACGTACGGCGCGGGTGCATCAGGCGGTCAATGTGCTGGACCGCCAGCGCGTCGATTTCGAATATGAGGGCGAGATGGGCGCCGACATCGCGCTCAACAAGGACTTGATGAGCGCCTATCCGTTTTCGCGCCTCAGCGACACGGCGAACGTCCTTGTCATGCCGGCGTTTCATTCCGCGGCTATTTCGACAAAAATGTTACAGGAACTTGGTGGTGCGACCGTGCTTGGTCCGCTCATCGTCGGACTCGACAAACCGATCCAAATCGTCCAACTCGGCGCGACGGACACTGAAATCGTCAATATGGCGGCGCTCGCCGCCTTTGGCGTCGGGGGTTAACTCACCGTTCCCTTGATCGAGGAGGGTCGCGCCGCCGGCGCGGGGGCGTCCCCGCTCGCGCCCCTGCACGCTCCTGCCACCGGCGCGGCCTCCTCCTCAGGGGGAGGCGCGCGCATATGAAGCGAGAGACGAAGGCTGATGAATATTGCGATGATTGGTTCGGGCTATGTGGGTCTGGTCTCAGGCGCCTGTTTCGCCGATTTCGGCCATAACGTCATTTGCGTCGACGCCGACGCCGGCAAGATCGCGCGCCTCAAGGCCGGCGAAATTCCGATCTACGAGCCCGGCCTCGACGAACTCGTGGCCAACAACGTCGAACAGAAGCGACTCTCCTTCACCACCGAACTCGAAGCGTCGGTGAAGAGCGCGGACGCGGTTTTCATCGCGGTCGGCACGCCGTCGCGCCGCGGCGACGGCCATGCGGATTTGTCCTTCGTCTATGCCGCCGCCCAGACCATCGCCAAGGCGCTGGAAGGCTTCACGGTCGTCGTCAACAAATCGACCGTTCCCGTCGGCACCGGCGACGAGGTCGAGCGCATCATTCGGGAAGTCAATCCCGACGCCGATTTCGCGGTCGTCTCCAATCCCGAATTCCTTCGCGAGGGCGCGGCGATCCAGGATTTCAAGCGCCCTGACCGCGTCGTGATCGGCGTCGAGGATGAACGCGCCAAAGAGGTGATGGAGGAAATCTACCGTCCGCTGTCGCTCAACGCGCCGCCGCTGGTCTTCGTCGGGCGCCGCACCTCGGAACTCACCAAATATGCGGCGAACGCCTTTCTGGCGACCAAGATCACCTTCATCAATGAAATCGCCGATCTGTGCGAGAAGGTCGGCGCCGACGTGCAGGACGTGGCGCGCGGCATCGGGCTCGACAAGCGCATCGGCGGGAAATTCCTGCACGCCGGTCCTGGCTATGGCGGCTCGTGCTTTCCGAAAGATACGCTGGCGTTGATCAAGACCGGACAGGACGAGGGCGCCAGCCTGCGCATCGTCGAGACGGTGGTCGCGGTCAATGACGCCCGCAAGCGCGCGATGGCGCGCAAGGTCATCCATGCGCTCGGCGGCTCGGTGCGCGGGAAGAAGATCGCGCTCTTGGGATTGGCCTTCAAGCCCAACACCGACGACATGCGCGACGCGCCCTCGCTCGCCATTGTCGCCTCGCTCGCCGGAGACGGCGCCAAGGTCCACGCCTATGATCCCGAGAGCATGGCGCAGGCGCGTCCGCTGATGCCGGAAGTCACCTTCCACGACAACGCCTATTCGGCGCTGGAAGGCGCCGACGCGCTCGCCATCGTCACCGAATGGGACGCCTTCCGCGCGCTCGATCTCGACCGGGTGAAGAGCCTCTTAAAGCAGCCGATCATCGTCGATCTGCGCAACGTCTATCGCCCGGGTGACGTGCGCAAGCGCGGCTTCACCTATGTGAGCGTCGGGCGAAGGTAGGACGGATCATCCTGTTCCGTCCGAGCCGCTCGCGGCCTACTCTTGACGCGCGTCTTGCGCGTGATCAGGAATCAGGGGCAAAATCAACGCTTGCGGAGCGGCTCTGGAGTCCCGGCCGGGCTTCGGCCCTACGGGAATGGCGCGTCAAGCGAAAGAGATGAACGGGAATTGATGTCGGGCGGGACCTTTGTGGAAATGACGGACGATGAAAGAGCCATTCGCGAACTGGTCGACGCATGGATGGTCAGCAGCAAAGCGGGCGACCTTCCAGCAGTCCTCGATCTAACGACTGACGACGTGGTTTTTATGACGCCGGGCGGACAGCCGTTCGGCAAGGCGGCCTTCGCGGCCGCGTCTGAAAACATGAAGAGCGTTTCGCTCGAAGGACATAGCGAAATCCAGGAGCTCAAGGTTTTGGGCGACTGGGCCTATCTGCGCAATTACGTCGAGATGACAGCGACGCCTGTTAGCGGCGGCGCGCCGGTGCGTCGGACGGGCTATACGCTGACGATTCTGCGCAAGGAGGCCGACGGACGATGGCGGCTCGCCAGAGACGCAAATCTTATGGCGACGGAAAATCCCTGAACGGAAGGGCTTTGCTGCGCTCCCCGCGCCGGCTCACTGCGCGGCGAGCTTGATCTCGGGATAGCTGCACTTCTCGTCGCTCTTCTCGTCGACGTGGAGATGCGCCGGCGCCTCGACGAAGGGAATGCCGAGAGTCTGCCAGACGTCGACCAGCGCCTCGACGAGGCCCGCGATATGTTCGTGCGTGTGGCGCGGCGTCGGCGTGACGCGCAGCCGCTCGCCGCCCTTGGCGACGGTCGGATAGTTGATCGGCTGAATATAGATCGAATGGCGGTCGAGCAGCATGTCGCTCGCCGCCTTGCAGAGTTCGGCGTCGCGCACCATGACCGGCACGATATGGGAGCCATTGTCGAGCAAGGGCAGGCCGGCGGCGGCGAGCGCGTGCTTGGTGATATGGGCGGCGCGCTGATGCGCCGCGCGCAGATCGGGCCGGCGCTTGAGTAGGCGCACGGCGGCGCAGGCCGCCGCGGCGACCGCCGGCGGCAGCGCCGTGGTGAAGATGAAGGACGCGGCATAGGACCGGATCGCGTCGATGATGACGGCGTCGCCGGCGATATAGCCGCCCATCGTGCCGAAGCCCTTGGCGAGCGTGCCCTCGATCACATTGATGCGGTCCATCACGCCTTCGCGTTCGCAGACGCCGCCGCCGCGCGCGCCATACATGCCGACCGCATGCACCTCGTCGACATAGGTCATCGCGCCATAGCGCTCGGCGAGCGCGACGATGTCGGCGACCGGCGCGATGTTGCCGTTCATCGAATAGAGGCTTTCGAAGACGACGAGCTTGGGCCGCTCGCCGGCTTCAATCAGCAGCTCCTCGAGATGGGCAAGATCATTGTGGCGGAAGATTTTCTTCTCCGCCCGCGAGCGCTTTACGCCCTCGATCATCGAATTGTGATTTGAGGCGTCGGAGAGAATGACGCAATTCGGCAAAAGGTCGGCGATGGTCGAAATCGCCGCGAGATTGGAAATCCATCCCGAGGTGAAGACGAGCGCCGCCTCCTTGCCGTGAAGATCGGCGAGCTCGTGCTCAAGCTCGACAATGGCGTGGCTGGTGCCGGAAATATTACGGGTGCCGCCGGCGCCGGCCCCGACCCGCGCCGCGGTGTCGACCATGGCGGCGATCACCTCCGGGTGCTGGCCCATGCCGAGATAGTCGTTGGAGCACCAGATCGTCACCGGCTCGACCGAGCCGTCGTCGCGATGCCAATTGGCGATCGGAAAATGTTCGACGTCGCGCTCCAGATGGGCAAAGACGCGATAGCGGCGCTCGTCTTTGAGACGGGAGACGGCGGCCTCGAAGTAACGCCGGTAGACCATGCTCCAACCCTTTTATTTCTCTTGTCCCGAGTCCGACGACATGGCCCCCGTCCTGCCTGCCGTCTAGTTTGGACGGTTTCTTACATAGCCGATCCGCGCGTGTAATGCGAGGGGCCGAATGACGCGGCCGCGGCTCTTTTCTTCTCGAACGTCGGGCCAGTGGGAAGGGAACCGATGGCGCCACGACTGGCGAAGGGGCTATTCAAACAGCGCCTTGCCGCTTTGCCTTCTCTAGAGCTTTTTCGAGGAGGGCGCTGTATGCAAGACCATCAGGCGCGTGTGGCGTAACGAGAGACAGCGGGGCGTGTCGGACAGCGATGAAACTCTATACAAAAAAAGGCGACCGAGGCCAGACCAGCCTCTTCTCAGGCCGGCGGGCGGCGAAATTCGATCCGCGCGTCGCGGCGGTCGGCGATCTCGACGAATTGTCGGCGAGCCTGGGTTTGGCGCGCGTCGTGTATCCGGATTCGAGCGATCTTTTGTGCGACGCACAAAAGGCGCTTTATAAAATCAGCGCGATCGTCAGCGCCGAAGGCCGAAAGATCGACCTTGCCTTCGACGACGCCGAGATTACAGCGCTCGAAGCCGAGATCGACCGCGCCAGCGACGCGCTGCCCCCCTTGCGCGATTTCATCTATCCGGGAGAGGCGGAAGCGAGCGCCCGCCTCCATATGGCCCGCGCCGTCGCGCGCCGCGCCGAGCGCAGCATCGCCGCGCTCGAAGAGCCGGCGGCGCCCGAGAATGTTCTCGCCTATCTCAATCGCCTGAGCGATCTACTGTTCGCCCTCGCGCGGCTTGCCGATCAGCAGAGCGGACATGGGGACCGGATGCTCGGGGGGTGAGGGTTTTTTCAGGGGTGGCGGATTGTCGGCGGGAGCAGACGTTTCGGTGTCGGTTTGTGTTGTCGTTCTCGCTCATCCGGATTTCGAGAAACGTGGCGACATTCGGCTCAGCGTGCGATCGCGAAAAACGAAGTGGTGGACCAGCGCCGCGCTCGCATGGATCGTGGCGAGAATGATCAGTCCGTTGGCCAGAGCCTCATGAATTTCCTTCATGTCATGCGCAAAGCTTTTGTCCTTGATCCAAGGCGACGCGATATCCGTTATCCCAAGCAGGGAAAGCGAGTCTCCGTCGGCGAATTGGGTCGCGACGCCGAAGGCGACGACGGCCGCAAGCAGCGCATATAGCGCAAGATGGACGATCTTGGCGGCCACATCGCCCGCGCTTCCCAACGGCGTCGGTTCGGGAGGCGGCGGCGGATCGATGAGACGCCAGCCGATACGAATGATCAATAGGATAGCGATCAACTCGCCCGCTGAAACATGGACTTGTTCCCCAAGCTCGCGAGCGCTTCCACGCGGCAGGTCTTCGCCCACAGTTCCGAGCAACCATGCGACGCCTACAAGAAGCACGGAAAACCAATGAACAATTTGAGCGGCTGCGCCGTAGCCGCCCTGAGAATTACGCCACTGCATTGATGGCCTCCCTGTATCGCTCCGCAGACCCTTTGCCCGAACAACATGACTCTCCACCTCGGCGAAATTCAGCCGAACGCCGACAATGGATGCGGCAAAATGTATCTGCGGAATTGGACAGGCGAGTTGCGGAAATTGCAGCGCCCGCCTGTTCATTTTGCTTCGCGGCAAGTTTCGCGGCATTGCGAGTCGCCGCGGCGACTGCGGCGTTCGCCATCAACAGTCCTGCGAATGCGCAGAGTTCGGTGAAAAAGGTCTTGGAGACCACCGGCGCGGTGAAACGACCGACGCGGGGGCGATCGCGGCCGTGGCCTCCAGAACCGCGCTCCCTTGGTCGACGAAGAACACAAGGAAGGCTCCGAGCCCGCCAGCGAACCCATGAAGCGGCGCGCGAGCAGGCCGGCGTTCTTGTGTGACAGTAAAGCGATGACGCCGAGCGCGCCGCCGTTCGAGACTGTTCTCGATCGGGGGGTGAGGTCTTTTGAAGGGGTCGGGAATTGGCGCCATTATAGTTGAGAAATTTTCCCTTTGTGGCACGATACGTTTCAATTGATGCGGCGCAGAACGGTCGCGAAGCGCGTGAGCGGAGCCGCGCAATCGCCCCGATTTCGAGGGCTGATGTACAATGAAACCGCTCGATATGATCGGCGGGTCCGCTGCGCTGGAAACCATTGTCGATGCATTTTATCACCGGGTAATCGGCGACGAGGAGCTCGCTCCCTTCTTCGCCGACACCGACATGCGCCGGATGCGCGCGAAGCAAAAGGGCTTTCTCTTGATGGCCCTCGGAAGCCCCGTCCTATATACGGGACGCGATCTCGATGAAGCTCACGCTCGGTTGCGCGCGCAAGGGATGGGCCCGCAGCACGTCGAAAAAGTCATTCGACTTGTGATCAATATTCTCGAAGGCGCCAGCGTTCCGGTTCAGATCATCGACCACGTCAGGACGGTCCTGGAAGCTTCCAAGCGAGCCGTTCTGGGTATGGAATCCGGCATGAAGGGCTCGCTGGCGGCCGCCGATCAGGACGCCTCCAATCTCCGCGAGTCGTGTCAAAAAGCCACCGGCGTCTTCCTTGCGCGGGTGAGACAAGATCCTGAACTGAAGTCATTCTTCAATTCCAGGGAGGCGTCGGATCTTAGCGCGCTCTTTGCCCCGCCGCGCTCCTCAAGCTTGCAGACAATGATCCTGGAGATCGTCGCCCGCGCCAGAGGGGACGAAACGGCCTACACGGAAGCCGACTATGGCAACCAACATTCTTGGCTCGTCGACGCAGGTTTGAATGCGCATTTGTATAACCGAACCATCGACCATTTGATCGCGGCCTTGGCTGAAGTTGGCCTGAAGCCGGACCTCTTGGCGAGGGTGGGCGCCACCGCGCGCGCGCTTCGCTCGAACATGCTCGCCAAGGGCGACCCAACCGCTTCCGATCTTGTGAGAGTTGAGGAGACGGTTGCGTCCTCGCTCGAGCAATACCTTCGACTTACCGAAAAGAAAGGCGGTTTGACGCTCTATCGTGGACACGCCGATGCGCACCGCTGGCCCTTGACGCCCGGGCTTGGACGTTTGGCTGGTCCAAACAGCGCGCTTTCGCTTGGCAGGTTTGGAAGCTGGCACGAACTGGAGGACTATATTCTAACCCGGTTCCAACGACACGCGGCGCAATATCCGCCCAATCTGCCCACCACGAAAATCGATTGGTTGGTCTTGGGGCAGCACCACGGTCTTCCGACGCGCCTGCTAGATTGGACTGAGAACCCTCTCGTCGCGCTTTACTTCGCGTTGGAGCAAAATCTTCAAACTGAGTCGTCGGTGTGGGTGATGGAGCCGCGTTACGTCTATTCGATCGACATCGATTTTGAAAAGATCAATCACATCGAAGTCTATTTCCCAAAGGCCATCGACCAGCGAATCGTTTCGCAAAGAGGCTGTTTTTCGGTTCAGCCGTTACCCGATGGATGCTCTCCCTTCGTGCCCATCGATGAGAACCAGGAACTCATCAATGAAGGGTTGAGCCGACTCTCGCGGATCGTGATTCCGAATTGTCGCCATACCAAGGCGCGCATGATGGCGCAGATCAACCGACTGGGGATTGACGGCAATTTCATTTACCCCGGACTCGACGGGCTAGGCCGTCAAATAACGACGGACATTCTGGCGGATGTCATAAGAATGTGAGTGCGAACGATCACTGATAAGCGACCGAAATAAGGGTTTGGGAAGGTCCGCCTTTGGACATGTGCCGCCTTTCCCCAACGGCTCCATCGCATCTAGGTCAGATACGAGCCGAAAATATTCGCGCTATCGCGTTCGCCGCCGCGGCCCGTGCGGCCTTTAAGATGATCAGCGCCTTGCTGACCGGCAAAGCGGCACGCGGACCGGATGTTCGGCGGGCAAAGCTTTTTCGAGCGACGGCGGATTAGCGCCTTTTATGGACCTCCCTTCGAGGCTCAGCGCGAGCGCGGGCCAGCAAGGCCCATCATCCATGGAAGATTGGTAGCGCCTGAGGTTGAATAATGATCAAGAGGCCGTAGGCGAAAATGACAATCCCCACGGCCTGCGCCACAGCGGCGCCCCATGTCAGGGTCTTCTCGGCGAAAACGATAATTGTCACCGTCGCGAGCGCGGCGACGTTCATCATGCCGAGAGGAAACATGATCGCGCAAAGCAGCCAGCAACAGCCGAGGCACCAGGCGCCGTGGATCGTGCCCATCTGCAAGGCGCCGAGCGTCCCCTCGCGCCAGGAGGTCATGATGAAGCTCATCGGCGTATGGCACTTCGTCAGGCAGAGATCCTTTAGCGGGGTAAGCTGGTAGAGCCCCGCCGCGACGAGGATCAGACCGCCGATGCGCGCCGAGGTCGGCGCCGAGAGATCGAGACGAGTCGCGATCGCCTCTGCGGCAAGCGCGCCAAAATAGGCTGCGACGCCCGAAGCGACCCAGACGACGAGATAGCCGGCGAGGAAGACCCATGTGCCGACGAAAGCCTGTCTTCGTTTGCGCCGGGCGCTCTGCGCCTTGTGGAAGGTGAGCGCCATCGGCGCGGCCGCCGGAAACATCATCGCAATTGTCATCGCCAGCCAGACGGCGAGGAAGAGCGGCGCGCCGAGACCCATGGATGGGGAAGCCATGCGGACATCGGTCTCATGTGCGGCGCCCTGCCAGATCAGAACGAGCCAGGCCACAATCGATAAGGCGATCAGCGCGGCGAAGATCGCATTGCGGTGAATGGCGATCGGGTCTGGACGGGTCAATTCCATGCGCTCAGCGACGCCCGTTAGTTCGACCATTCGATCGGCGCGTAATGCCCGTTGCGGCCGGAGTTGTTCCAGTTCCAGCCGTGGTCGCTAAAGCCGTTACCCTCGCGCCCAACGCCGAAGGCGATTTTCTCCGGCGCGAGCGGATGCCCGGTCATGCCCCAGATTTCGCCGCTCGGATGCATGCTGGCGAGCGGGTCGACGGCGACGGCGAGCACGCCGGGAATTTCGACCAAGCGTGATTTGCCCTCGATCGCATAGCGGATCGGAACTTTCTTCACGCCGAGATGCGTTCCGACGAGCGCCCCGAAAACCGCCATCGGCCCGCCTTCGTCGCCGCCGAAAATTGCTTCGAGAGCCTGCGTCTGCTTGTCGGTTGCGCGCTCGTCGATATAGGCGGCGAGCGTCCAGTCGCCCTCCGCCATGGGACCCGGCGTATGCGCCGCAAGCACGACGTTCAGCCCATCCAGCACGACGTCGCCATAAATTCCCAGGTTGATGTGAAACGCCAGAACGTTGTCACAGCACCCCTGTGTTGGCGTCGCCATCATGGCCTTGGTCGAGACCAGGCAGGGACAGACGATGTCGCAACTGCAGTTCTCGAGATAGTCGCCGATGAAGCGCCACTTTGTTCGCGTCGGCATTTTCCGATGTCTCCGCCGCCGTAATGTACGGTCCTAGAAGGGCTCTTTGAAGGGCCTGAGGTCCAATTCGTGAGTCCAGGCGCTGCGCTTCTGACAATGCAGCGCCCAATAGGCGTCGGCGATGTCGTCCACGGCAAGGACGCCGTCCGGGCCCTTGGAGCGCGCGTATTCGGTGAAATTCGTCGCCGCATATTCGCCGGCAATGACGCCGTCGATGACGATATGGGCGACATGAACGCCCTTTGGGCCAAACTCGCGGGCGAGGCCCTGGGCGACGGCGCGCAAGGCCGCTTTGGCGGCGGCGAAGGCAAGGAAGGGCGGACGCGCCCGCAAGGACGCCGTCGCGCCGGTGAAGAGGATCGTGCCCTGCCAGCGTTCGGAGAAGCGCCGGGCGGCCTCCCGCCCGACAATGAAGCCGCCGAGGGCGTTCTGTCGCCAAAGGCGCTCGAAGAGTTCGGGCGTCGTGTCCTGAGCGGAAGCGGCGAAATTGTTCCCCACATTGTAAGCGACGAGCTTGAGGTCGCCGTCGCGATCCGCTTCCTCGAAGAGGGCGGCGACATCGGCTTCGCTCGTTGCGTCGGCGGTCCTGATCGCGACTGCGCCGCCCGCCGCGGCGATTTTCTCGGCGACGACCCGCAGCCGTTCCGGCGTGCGGCCCGCGATCGTGACGCGCAGACCTTCTTGCGCGAAACGCCGCGCCAGCGCCGCGCCGAGACCTGACTCGGTGCCGACGCCAACGACGATTGCGGCGCCCTTATTCACCGTCGGCTCTTGCGCCATCGCGCGTCAACTCTCTTGGTCGCCCTCATGCGCGCCCAAAGAGAAGAATGAAGTTGCTCGCCGGCATGTCCAAGATATTTTTTAGCACGATATTGTGCGGCTTGGCGGCGCGTTCGAGGTCGCGCACGTCCTTGAGGCCCCATTCGGCAACTTTGGGAGCGAGTATCTCCTGATCGAAGGCGGCGTTCGACTCAGTCGTATATTTGCCATCGACCTTGAAGGGCCCATAGATCGCGACGAAACCATCCTTGGTCAACACGCGGTCAGCGACTTGAGCGATGCCGTCGCAAATGGACACGGGCGCGACCTGGAAAACGTTGACGACGAAAATGACGTCGTAAAGCCGATCGCTGGCGCTGGGCCAAGTCTCGGGCGCCGTCAGATCGATTTTAATGGGATCGAAGATATTCTTGGTGCCCGCTTCGGCGCGCTTCTTTTTAATCGAGTCAAACACCTCGACGTTATAGTCGGAGGGCTGGAAAGACAGAGTCGGAAAATTTGGCGCGAAATAGTTTATGTGGTTGCCTGCGCCGCTCGCAAGTTCGAGCACATTGCCGCTTTTCGGAAAAATCTCCTTGAAAACTGTCAGGATAGGATCCCGGTTTCGATTCCCCGCCCATGCAACATAAGGGCTCAGCGGATGCGGATCGATCTGCGGACGATCTGCAGGCACATTGACGGACATGGCGGCCCTCCTCAGCTTTCCTCAAGGCTTACGCTGCTCGCCGGCTGGAGCGAAAAGGCCCGTGAGCGCTTGGCGCGCCGTTTAGACTGGGCTGTTTTTTTATGGGGCGAGCTAACGCCGAGAAGCTTTATCGAACGCGGCCGACAGGGTAAAATTCGAAAAATTCATGGGCCTATTCGGGAAACTGAAATCCTGAAAAAGCTGTAGCGCGAGTGCTCGACCGTGGCCGCCGCTCGCAAGAGGCGGCGGCGCGATGATCAACCTCAGGTCTTTCGACCTTAATCTGCTGCTGGCGCTAAAGGCTCTTCTCGAAGAGAAGAATGTGTCACGCGCCGCCGAAAAGCTGTACCTGAGCCAGCCCGCCATGAGTCATGTCTTGAGCAGGCTGCGCAGCCAACTCGACGATCCGATACTCGTGAAGTCGGCGTCGGGCATGGTTCCTACGGCGCGCGCGCTTGCGCTGCTGGAGCCGACGGTTGCGGTGCTTCGAGAGATCGAAAGGATCGTCGAGTCGTCGCCGAAGTTCGATCCGGCGACAAGCCGCCGGCGTTTCGTCATCGCCACAAGCGACTACGTCGTGTTCGCCGTGCTGCCGAAGCTTGCCGAGTCGATCATGCGCATCGCCCCGAACATAGAGGTGCATATTCGGCAGCCAATCGTCGGGCCGCCCCACATCGCTCTCGAAAAAGAGAATATCGATGTGGCGATCGGCTTCGACGCAATATTTGGCGCCACGCCGCATATCTGCTCGGACGCATTGATGGGCGAGAGCATGGTTTGCCTGACAAGGCAATGCAACGCCACGGTCCCGGGAAATGAGATCACTCTGGAGCAATTTCTGGAATGCAAGCATATGCTGATATCATGGCGGGAAGCCGGGACAGGCCTCATCGACGACAGTCTTGCGAAGCTAGGCCTGCGTAGAGACGTATCCTTCATCCTACCCAACTTTCTGACGACGCCTTGGATTCTCGAGAAGACGGATCTGCTGCTCTGTCTGCCTTGGAGGATGGCCGACAAGTTCGTGCAACTGGCTCCGCTCAAAATCCTGCCGATCCCGATTGACCTGCCTCGCTACGAATTGAGGATGCTCTGGCATCCGCGCTACGAGAAGGATCGCGCGCATATGTGGCTACGCGAGCGCCTGCGCACAATCTGCCGCCGCAACACCGCCAATAATGCGAAGGCGAACGGTGGAGCCAAGCGGCTGATTCACTAAAGCCGAAATTTCGACGGCGGAAAGCATAGATGTCACATCAGACTCCTTTCAGATTGACGCCGGATGGCGCCGGCATTGTTTCCGCCGCGCAGGCGCGCGCCCAGCAGCAGCGCGCCTCATGGAACATCGTCGAGAACGCCACGCTGTCGCTTCGCAGCCTCGTCCGCTCGTCTATTTGTTGCCGAAGTGTGGATGACTGCGCGCGGCGTTGCTGATGACGCGACCCGCGCGGAACGCCGCCGCCTTCTGCAACAAGCGCGAAACATGCGAGCAAAATATATGTCGTATAACGACGCAATCTTGACGATTTTTTTGAGAAACATCGCCGAACCCTGCGGCCTCCCAGTTTGAAGCGCCGAACTTCGTGGCGCGCGCGTCTGAAGACGTTCTCCCTGGGCCGGACGCGAACAAGAATGAGTCCAGCTATGAGCGGAATGGCGCCCTGCTGAAATGGGGAAGTGCCAAGAGGTTTACCCAATGAATCGTCGAACTTTTGCATTCGCTTTTGGGTCAGGCGTGGCTCTCTTGTTTGCGCCGTGTGTCACCCTCGCGGAAGATCATCTGATGGAAGCCATCAAGCATACGAAAGAAGCAATTCAACCCGGCAAGGCTGGTAACACTGATGTGGTCGTAATGCACGCTGAGGCTGCGCTTGCCCACGCCAAAGCCGCTGAGAAAGAAAAGGCCAATCTGGACATTAAGGAAGGCATCGCGCACCTCGAAGTAGCCATCTACGAGGGTCATCAGAAGGATGCCATCAGCGCGACGAAGCATATGGAAGAAGCGCTGACGCATCTTGAAGGTGGCAAATAGTCCAAAGCCACGGTGAAGGAGGATGGCGGCGCGCAACAATTCGCCCGTGATGACGGTAACCGCAACGCGGTGTTTCGCGAAAAAGATCGATCGGACGGACGAGGTGAACCTGTGTTCCTCCGACAACGCCATCCTGTCGCCAAGCGAATATTGATTGCGGCAAAAGGCCGCTCCGAAAGGAGTGGCCCCTTCGCCGCGAGCAAATTATATGTCGTGTAACGACATAATCTCGACGCTTTGTTCGAGGAACATCGTTGAACGCTCCGGCCTCCGGGTTCGCTGCGCCGTCATTCGCGGTGCGGGCTTCCGAACACGTTCTCTCCCGGCCGGACGCGAATAAGAATGAGGCCAGTGATGAGCATGTTCGATCAACGTGAGGAATCCTTCGAAAAGACCTTCGTGCATGAAGAGGAGTTGCATTTTCTCGCCGAGGCGCGACGCAACAAGCTCCTCGGACTTTGGGCCGTCGAACAGCTTGGCGCGTCAGGCTGCGCCGCCACGGCCTATGTCGAAGAGCTAGTGATCGCCGTAACCGCGACGAACGCGGACGACCTCGTAATGGCGCGAGTCATGAAGGATTTCGCCGCCGCGGGCGTTCGGCAGTCCGAACATCAGATTCGCCGCCACATGGACGAGTTTCTCGCGCAAGCGGCCTCCGAGATCAGAGCGGGAATATAAGGATAGCGCCTCGCCGCCGAGCGAGTATTGATCGCAGCGAAGGCCGCGCCGAAAGGCGCGGCTTTCGGGCGTTTCGTAAGGCCTTATGCGGCGCGCGAAGGAAGCGCGAAGGACCCTTCTGAGACGTGGCGACCTCAGCTTAAGTCAACGCGCCGATATCCAAGATCGCGATGGGGGCGTTTTCGTCTTGGGCGCGTCGTTTGGGAAATTTCCACTTCTTTAAAAACTGTTCGCCGATGGCGGCTACCAGGGACCACAATCTCGCGAGGCGCAGAAGAAAGCCCTGCCATGCCTGGTGACGGCAATCATCAAGCGCTCGGATGCGATGAAAGGCTTCGAGGTTCTTCCGAAGCGTTGGGTTGTGTAACTAACATTGGCGTAGCTCGTCCGCTGCCGCCGATTGGCCAAGGATTGGGATGCGCCTCGCACCAATTCGCCTCATCCTCAGAAGGCTCTGTAATCAACGATGAAGTCTCCGGACTGACTCTCAGGCATGTTCGAAGCGGCTCGCCGCGCGATCGCCGGGATCGGGTTCGTGCAGGCCGAACCAGCGCGCGCGCAATTTGTCCCACAGCGCGAGGCGCGACCAATCCGGCTCTTTGAGAACCTTGTCGGTTGCGGGATCGAGGAAGGGATTGGGCAGCAGCACGCTGATCTGCTGCTCGCCGGCGCCGTTGAAGAGTTGCAGTCCCCAGGACACCGGCACGCAGCTCACATTTCGTCTGCGATAGAGTTCGGCGCGCGACGTGCGCCGCAGCTTCGCAAGTTCGGGAGACGTCGGCCGGGCGCGCGATCCTTTGTTCTCGCCGATGCAGACGTGAAAATGCGTGAGGCCGAAGGCGACGGTGAGATAGCCGTCGAGCAGCCCGATGCGCGTCGGCGCGCGATCAGCGTGGATTTCCCACGCCGCGCCCTGAATGATCGGCCCGAAGACGATGTCGCACCAGTGGTTCTCGAAGAGATCGCGAAGGAGTTCTTCGAGACTCGCGGCATCCGCCGGCAAAGAAAAGACATCGAGCACCGCGCCATCGGGCTCGACGACGCGTGTCGGCGTAAATTCGACAGGCTGAGACATGGGTTTGCGCTTTCTCTTCATCGCAAGGGGAAAGTCCGCCTCCATGATGGGACGCTTCGCGCGCTCCTCAGGGAATGACGGGCCGCCGCTCATTCAGAATGACACCTTGATCGATCCGCGGAACGTCCGCGGCGAGCCTATCACGTTGAAATTGTACCCAGGCAGGTTCCATCCGACTTGAATCGGATTGGTGAAAGGAACGGCGAAGCCGCCGGGATGGGCGGCGTCGAAGGCCTGTGGACCCAGGCCGCCGTTGACGAAGTAGGTCTTGTCGAAAAGATTGTTCACATTGAGCTGCGCGACGATCTTGTAATCAGCGACATTAAGCTCATAAGCGCCGAAAATTCCAACGATCCCGTAGCTGGGCGTCGACTGGCCATAGATATAGGTTCCGTCATTGGCGGCATGATAAAAGGGAAGATAGCCGGTGTAATCATAGCGCAGTCCCGCTTTCAGGCCCTTTAAGTCGCCATGCTTGAATTCATAAGTTGAAGACAGCGATCCGACATTGCGCGGCACGAACGGAACCGGCGACCCAGCCACCGCAATCCCGATGTTGGTTGGATCCGATTTCGTGACGATCGCGTCGGTGTTGGCGTAGGCGAGATTTACGCTCCAGCCGGGCAGGAGCTCGCCTTGAATGTCGACTTCGGGGCCCTGCGAACGCGCTTCGCCGATGAGAAGCACACGATTAAAATTATTGGGGATCCCGACTGGAATATTGGTCTTGACCAGATGGTAATAGGCCGCGGTCGCCTGAAGCTTTCCGTCGAGCCAGGAAAACTTGACGCCGCCCTCGACTTGTTCGCCGGCGCTCGGCGGGGTTGGCGTATCCGTGCCCAAGACCAGCTTGCCATTGTAATTCGGGCTGTAGGACTCGGCGTAATTCCCATAGAGGCTCACCCAGTCGAGCGGCCGCCACAACAGGCCGACGCGCGGCGTGACCCTCTGATTGACGACTTGCCCGCGCTTCGTAATCGTATCGAAGTTGCAAGGGAGCGCCACGCCCGCAAACGCATTCGATGAAAACGGGCCGCAAAAGTCCGAATTGTCCGTGGCTCCGGTTCTGCTGTTGATATATTGATAGCGCACGCCGCCGAGCACGTTGAAGCCATAAGGCAGCTTGATTTGATCCTGGAGATAAACGCCGAGATTGTCCGCATATTGCTCCGTCGCGGCAAAGGTGAAGAGGCCGGAAATCGGCGTCGGAAGCTGCGGCGCGCCGAATATCACCGTTGAACTGGCGTTCAGCGGGCTCAAATTCTTCCCTCGGAAATTGTAGCGGTAATAGTCTGCGCCCGCGAGCAGCGTATGGCTGAGCTGCTCGGTCGTGTTGAAATGACCTACGAGATTGACTGTCGTCGCATATTCCGCCTGCCTGTTGTCCGACGGAAACGAGAACCAATTCAGAGTGACATTATTCGGCGAAGGGAAGGCGAAGCAGGACGTGCTGCCGGGCGTTATGCAGTCGGCGATGAAGCCGAAGCCGCCGGCATCCTCCCAATCATTGCGCAATAATTGCATGAAGGCGGTCTGCTGAATCGACCAGTCCTTACTGAAGTCGTGGCGCCATGTGAGTTCGGTGAAATTCTGCTGCTCATTGTAGGGCGATTTCGGACCCCAGTTGAAGCTGCGTCCAAGCCACAGAGGGTTGAACATGCCGAAATACGGCGTCCAATACATGTCCTGATTGAAATTGTTCTGCTGGAATTGAGTCGACGCTCTGACCCAGGTGTCGGAACTGATATTCCATCGCACCATCGGATTGATCATGATTTTGCGGTTATAGTCCAATGCGCGAAACGATCCGTCATTCTCATAGGACATGATGAAGCGATAGAGCAGGTCCTTGTTCGGCGTGATCGGACCTGTCGAGTCGAGCGTGGTGCGGTAGGCGGAATAGCTGCCGATCTGCTGCTGCAGCGAGAAGGCCGGCTTATCCAAAGGCTGCTTCGTATTGATGTTGACGATGCCGCCGGGCTCCGCGGCGCCATAGAGGATCGCTGCGGGACCTTTGAGAACTTCGATGCTCTCGACATTGGCCAATTCGACATTGCTCGCTCCCGCGAAATTGAGGCCGAAACTGTCGACTCTGAAGCCGTCGCGAAAAAAGTTTTGGGTCGGAAAGCCGCGAAGAATGATCTGTCGAAATGAATTTCCCACAGCTGCGTCGCCGCCGCCCGAGAAGGCGACGCCGCTGACGTTTTTCAACGCCTCGTCGACCCTGATGGCCTGCTGGTCTTCAAGCATCTGGCGCGTGACGGTGCGCGTCGTGACCGGCGTATCCATGACCGGCGTGTTGACCTTCGTGCCGACCGACTGGATTGGCGCGGCATAGGAGGTCGGATCGTTGCAGACGCCTTCGGCGCAAAGCCGGCCGTTGTTTCCCGGTCCTATGTCGGTCCCGTTGTTTCCGACGGCCGGTTCCCCCGCTGCGCGCGCGCCGGCGCCTTGAATGACGCCCGGCTGCGGCTTGCCTATTTCAATCACCGGCAGCGCGTTCTGGCCGAGAGCCGGCGACGAAAGGGCTGCAGAAAGGAGCAGGAGAGGCGAGCTGCGCCGCACGGCGGCGCAAACGCCGCCTTCCGGGGCTTTCGGGAATTGGGATTTCATATGCGTCGACTCGCAGTAACGTGGGCCGTCACTGCGAAGGTCTCCGCCCGTTACGCCTTCAAAGGGCGAGGGGCTTTGGCCGCATCGGTGCACCCCGCCCGACGCTTTCGCGCGTGACCACGAAGCGACGGCAGGTCTCCTGGCTCGCGGGTTGTCGCCTAAAGACCGCCTTCCCAGAGCTTTTCGCTCCAGTGGCTTAATGGTCTTCGGCTCGCCGCTTACAGTTGCGGGGGCAGCCGCGGAATTGCGCACGAAGAAGCGCGCTCACCGCATTCCCATTTTGATCCCGTTGGGAACCGTCAGCCGCAAAATAGACGGCCGATCGCGCAAGCTGTCAAGAGGACGCTGTGATCGCTGGAAAGATCATCGGCCCCTCGCCCTTCGAGACGGCCTCTTCGAGGCCTCCTCAGGGTGAGGGGCCTTGAGTTGTGCGAATTGAGAAATCTGAGCCGCCCCAAACAGCCCTCGTGCTTCGAGACGCGAGCTTCGCTCGCTCCTCAGCATGAGGGCTGTTTGGGGCGGCTCAGCACGACGAAAGTTCGCGCGACTGCCGCTCGTTCTCTATTGAGTCGAGCGCAACAAAACTGCGATTACGCCGCCGCCAGCGCATGCAGCACGCGCGCCCAGGAGCGCGTTCCCTTGTGGAACGACGTGTAGGAATATTTTTCGTTCGGCGAATGAATGCGGTCGTCGTCATGGGCGAAGCCGATCATCAGCGAATCCATATTGAGATCGCGCTTGAAGGCGCCGACGATCGGGATCGAACCGCCACAGCCGGCGAGCACCGCTTCCTTTCCCCATTCTTCGGCGAGCGCGCGGCGCGCGCGATTGAGCGCCTCCGAGCCGAACGGCAGCTGCAGCGCATTCGACGCGCCATGCGGCAGGAATTCGGCGCTTGCGTCCGCCGGCAGACGCTCGCGCACGAAGTTGCGGAAGCTTTCGAGAATCGCTTTCGCATCCTGCTTGCCGACGAGTCGGAAGGAAAATTTCGCCGACGCCTGCGCCGGCAGCACCGTCTTCGAGCCAGCGCCGGTATAGCCGCCGATGATTCCATTCACATCGCAGGTCGGACGCGCCCAGATTTGCTCCATGACGCCGAAGCCGGCTTCGCCGCCGACGCGCGTCAGGCCGATTTCGGAAAGCCATTTGCCTTCGTCGAAGTCGATGGCGCGCCATTGTTCGGCGATGTCTTCGGGAATCTCCGGCACGCCGGCGTAAAAGCCCGGCAGCGTCACCTTGCCTTCATCGTCGTGCAGCTCGGCGATGATTTTCGCCAGCACATGAATAGGGTTCAGCACTGGCCCGCCAAACATGCCGGAATGCAGATCGCGGCTCGGGCCCTTTATAATCACCTCTTCAAGCGCCAGTCCGCGCAGCATCACTGTGATCGCCGGCGTCGACGCGTTCCACATGCTTGTGTCGCAGACGAGCGCGAGGTCGGCGGCCGAAAGTTCGTCCCTGTTCGTCGCGAGAAAACCCGGGAGCGACGGCGAGCCCGTCTCCTCTTCGCCCTCGAACAGAAATGTCACGTTGCAGGGCAGTCCGCCATTCGCCTCGAAAGCGCGACAGGCTTCAAGAAAGGTCATCAGCTGGCCTTTATCGTCGGAGGCGCCGCGAGCGACGATGTCCTGACCCTCTTGGCCATCTTGGCCGTCTTTGCCCTCTTGGCCTTCCTTGGCCTTGGCGAGTCGCGGCGCGAAAGGCTCGCTGTCCCACAGCTCCAGCGGGTCCGGCGGCTGCACGTCGTAATGGCCGTAGAACAGCACATGCGGCGCATCCTTGCGCTTCGCCTTGGCGTGGCCGACGACGATCGGATGGCCGGGCGTGTCGCGCACCTCTGCCGCGTAACCGAGTCCGTTGAGCTGATCCTTCAGCCAATTCGCTGCGCGCAGACATTGCGCGGCGAAGGCGGGATCGGTCGAAACTGAAGGGATGCGCAGAAGATCGAACAGGCGTTCGCGCGAAGCGTCGAGATTGGCGTCTATCGTGGTGAGGACGGCGTCGATCGCGGCCATGAATTGAGCTCCTCGGTCAGGCGCTCAGGCTAATGCGGATGCATGGCGAGGAAAAGACGCGGGGCAACTGAGACGGCTGGTTTCCTCGTCCTTCGAGACGACCGCATTTAATGTCGATCTCGGGCAAGCCCGAGATCGAAGGCGGCGTCTCCAAGGACGAGGTCAAGGGGAGCAAAGCTTAACCATTCGGCGCGAGCATTTTCTCCGGCCGCACGATTTCGTCGAACTCGGCTTCGGTGACCTTTCCCGACGCGAGCGCCTCTTCCTTTAAGCTCGTGCTGTTCTTATGAGCGGCGCGCGCGATTTTGGAGGCCGCGTCATAGCCGATTTTCGGCGCGAGCGCGGTGACGAGCATCAGCGAGCGGTCGAGGAAGCGCTTGATATTGGCTTCATCGGCTTCGATGCCGTCGACGCAGCGCGCGACGAAACTGTCGATTCCGTCCGCCAGCAATATCGTCGATTCAAGCAGCGCGAATCCGACGATCGGCTTCATCACATTGAGTTCGAGATGGCCTTGCGTGGCGGCGAAGGTGATCGTCGCATTATTGCCGAAGACGCGCGCGCACACCATCGTCAGCGACTCGATCTGCGTGGGATTGACCTTTCCCGGCATGATCGATGAGCCGGGCTCGTTCTCCGGAAGCTTCAGCTCCCCAAAGCCGGCGCGCGGCCCTGAGCCGAGCAGGCGAATGTCGCTCGCAATCTTATAAAGACCCGACGCCAGCGCATTGAGCGCGCCATGCGCGAAGACGATCGCGTCATGAGTCGCGAGCGCCTCGAACTTGTTTGGCGCCGAGACGAAAGGCAGGCCCGTCTGCTCGGCGATGTCGGCGGCGACTTCTTCGCCAAATCCCTTGAAGCTGTTGACGCCAGTGCCGACCGCCGTGCCGCCCTGAGCAAGCTGCAAGAGGCCGGCAAGAGTCGCTCTAATGCGCTCTTCCGCCCCTTCGGCCTGCGCGGCGTAGCCAGAGAATTCCTGGCCGAGCGTCACAGGCGTGGCGTCCTGCAGATGGGTGCGGCCGATCTTGATGATATTGGCGAATTTCACCGCCTTGGCGTTGAGCGCAATATGGAGCCGCCCGACGGCGGGAATCAGCCGACCGGAAATCGTCGTGGCGCCGGCAATGTGAATGGCGGTCGGGAAACTGTCGTTCGACGACTGGCCCAGATTGACGTGATCGTTCGGATGAACCGGCGATTTCGAGCCGCACGGCGCGCCGAGCATTTCATTGGCGCGATTGGCGATGACCTCATTGACGTTCATGTTCGTCTGGGTGCCGGAGCCGGTCTGCCAGACGACGAGCGGAAAATGGTCGTCGAGTTTGCCGTCGATCACTTCGCGCGCGGCGGCCTCGATCGCGTCGGCGATTTTAGGGTCCAGCACGCCTTTTCTGGCGTTGACCCTGGCGGCGGCGAGCTTGATGCGCGCCAGCGCATGCACGATCTCGATCGGCATGAGATCGCCGCCGATCGGAAAATTTTCGCGCGAACGTTCGGTCTGAGCGCCCCAATAGGCCCAGGACGGCACGGCGATATCGCCGAATGAGTCGCGTTCAATTCTTGTATCTTTGGTCATCGGCATGCTCACATGGACAGGCGCGTTGCGCGCTATCCTATGCGGCATTTCCGAGGAGCGTTCAATCGCGCAAGATTTCCGACAGCCGCTCGGCTGAGAGCCATTCGCGCCGCTCGGCGGACGGCGTCGTCGACATGAGTTCGGAGAGTCGGTTGCGCGCGCGGTTCACCCGGCTTTTCATCGTGCCCGGCGCGCAGCCGCAGATTTCCGCGGCTTCCTCATAGGACATGCCGGAGGCGGCGACGAGGATCAGCGCTTCGCGCTGATCGAGCGGCAGTTTCTGCATCGCATCGCGAAAGTCGAGAAAGTCCATATGCGCGTGCTGCGACTCCGGCGCGATCAAGCGCCCCGCGATGACGCCGTCGGGATCGGGCGCTTCGCGTCGGCGCTTGCGATATTCGCTGTAATAGATGTTGCGCAGGATGGTGAACAGCCAGGCGGTAAGATTGGTGCCTTCCGAGAATGTCGCCAAGCTGCCCCAGGCCTTGACCAGAGTTTCCTGAACAAGGTCGTCGGCGCGATCGGAGTTTCCACAAATCGACACAGCGAAAGCGCGCAAGCTCGGGATAGCGGAGACCAGCTCCGCCTTCAATCCCTGTCCTGCCGAATGCGCTTCTTCGCTTGCCGTCACTCACTCTTCCCCGGCGCACCTAAGGTCGCCGAAGAGGATAGCACATTCGTTTCGAGTTGGTTCAAAAGTTTCAGAAACCGATCGGGAACCGGTTGAGCCACGACGTCGTCGTAAAGATTGCGAAGCTCCTTTCCGATCGAGTCCTGGAACTCCACCGATCTTTGGCGTTGTACCGGCTTGGCGTCACATCGCGCCTCCCCACCTCCGCGGCGACGTTCGCCGAATTCGTCACGCGTCATTACCCATCCCGTAAACGTCTCCAGCCTGCGAGGGCCGGGTCTCGGAGAATACCGCCCGTCGCCCGAGAAAGCATCATCCTCTGCTTTCACGCGCGCAACTATATTCTCCGGATTCTTGTTCCCCATGGAGCCCTCTATTTTAATATGCATGATTTCTGGAGCCGCCGCGTTATAGTGCGCCGCAAGGACGATAGGCAAAACGCGCCGCTGAAGGATTGGTTCCCTAAAATGCCAAGCAGTTTTGACACATTGTCCATGTTTTGAATCGACTTAGCTCGCACGCGCCTTTTTCGGGACGCTCGATGCTGCTGGAGTTGTAAGGCATGTCGGCATCAAAAGAAATTTCTGCGCATATTCCCTATTTGAGACGCTTTGCGCGCGCATTGGTTGGCGATCGGGAGGGGGGCGACGCCTATGTGCTGGCCACTCTAGAAACCGTCGTGGCGGAACCCGGCCGGATTTCTGAGTCAGAAGATCTTCGCGTCGCTGTTTACCGTTTGTTCCTGAACGTCTGGGCGTCGTCGCCGATCAACGCCCATATCGACCGCTCGGGCGCGCTGGAGGAAAACGGCCGGCGCAACCTCGAGGCCATTTCTCTGAAGCCGAGAATCGCCTTTTTGCTGCAGGCGCTCGAAGGGTTCGATCTCGACCAGATTGGGCAGACTCTGCAAGTTTCAGAGCGCGAGGCCGGCGAGCTTATCGAAGCCGCAAATGGCGAGATCGCCGACCAGATCGCCACCGACGTGCTGATCATCGAGGATGAGCCGCTGATCGCGCACGACCTAAGAAGCATCGTCGAAGAGCTCGGCCATCGCGTCGTCGCCATGCCGCGGACCCACGCCGAGGCGGTCGCGGCCATAAAAGAGAGCAGTCCAGGGCTGATTCTCGCCGATATTCAGCTCGCCGACGGGAGTTCGGGACTCGACGCCGTCAATGAGATTCTCGGCTCGCTGTCGACGCCGGTGATTTTCGTCACCGCCTATCCCGAGCGGTTTTTGACTGGCGAACCGCCAGAGCCGGCCTTTCTGATCGCCAAGCCCTTCAATGTCGAAAGTCTGAAGGCGGTCATCAGCCAAGCGCTGTTTTTCGACCGGCGCGCCGGCCGACGCGAACGGACCGTGCCCTGGGTCGGCATGTGATAGAATTTATCTAATTGATATTACTATATTTTTAGCAGCCTCATCCCCTTCCCGAAAAATCGATCCGGGCGTCGATATAAATCGTCGCGGCTTAGAAACATTGGCCGCTGCGGCGAGTTATAGCCGTAGGCGCTGGGGGAAATGTGAGGCGGCCCATGGAGGAGATGAAGAAATCCAGTCGCGGTTTCGCGTCTATGGATCCTGAAAAGCAGCGCGCGATTGCGCGGAAAGGCGGACAAAGCGTTCCTGACGAAAAACGCAGTTTTTCGCAGAACCCCGATCTTGCGGCCCGTGCGGGTCGAAAGGGCGGGCAGAGCGTGAATCCCGCCAAGCGGAGTTTCTCGCGCGACCATACGCTGGCTTCCGAGGCCGGCCGCAAGGGCGGGCATGCGTCGCACGGAGGCGGCGCCCAAAAACGCAGCGCGCCGCTTTAAGAGCGCTTTCCGCCGAAGCGCGAACCGGTTCGGCGAGAAAACGCCAATTAAAACAAGAAACTAGAGCCCCGATCCGATGCCGTCGGATCGGAAGAGGCTCTGGGAGCGCCGCAAAGCTTATGCGGCGAAGGGTTTTGAGCGCTGCGCGACGAGGGAGTAAAGCGCGTCGTCGTCTCGCGTTGCGCGCATGGTCGCCACGAGACCCGGATCCCGCAACATTCTCGCGGCGCAGGCAAGCGCCTTCAGATGGTCGGCCCCTGAACTCTCCGGCGTCAGAATCATAAAGACAAGATCGACGGGCGCGCCGTCGAGCGAGCCAAAGTCGACAGGTCGGTCGAGGCGGCCAAAGATTCCGCAAATTCCCTTTAACTTCGAGAGCTTGCCGTGTGGAATCGCGATGCCGTCGCCGATCCCCGTCGAGCCCAGCCGCTCTCGGTGCAGGAGCGCATCGAAAATCTCGCGGGCCGGCAGCCCGCAGATTTTCGCAGCCTTGTCGCTGAGCTCCTGGAGGAGATGCTTTTTCGTCGTTGCCTTCAACGAGGCGTACACCGAATCTGGCGAAACCAAGTCCGTTGGCCGCATGCGACGGTCTTCCTGCTTCTCATTGGAGGTCTAGGGCCGCTAAGGGCTTTGACCATCCTTGAAATTTCAACGTCTCGCTACTTTCGCCAAAATCCGAGGGGACATGGGAAAAGGGCAAGATACATGCCGAGAAAGCCCTTATTATGGCCCCGCTGCGACGTTTTTTCCGTCGGCGCGCGTTCTTCCGTCAGCGCGCGTCGCCCTCGGATGAGGGAGTATCGATCCAGCCGATATTCTCGTCGCCGCGCCGATAGACCACATTCACGCGGCCGGTGTTGACGTGCCGAAACACCACGACAGGCGCGCCGGTGAGATCGAGGTCGAGCACCGCCGCCGACACCGACAGTCGCCGCAATTCCCTGGTCGATTCGGCGATGATCGCCGGGCTGAACTCCGCCGGCGCTTCTATTTCTTGATCGGGCGCCTCGATCACATGATAGGCGACGACCTCGGCCTGCGCGCCGTCGCCCGCGGCATGACCATGTTCGTGATGGCTTTTGAGCCGGCTTTTGTAACGGCGCAGGCGCTTCTCGATGCGTTCCGCCGCCTGATCGAAACAGGCGTAAGGCTCCTGCGCGCGGCCGTCTGCCTGAAGCACGATTCCCGAAGCAAGATGCAGGCTGCAGTCGGCCCGATAGCCCGAACCCTCGGGCGAAATCGTGACGTGACCGGTCACGCGACCGTCGAAATATTTGGCCGCCGCCGTCTCCAGCCTTTGCGTCACATGGGCGCGCAGGGCTTCGCCGATGTTGATGTTCTTACCGGAGACCCTGAGAGACATTTTCCAATCCGAACTTTCTTTGCTAGCGCCGATTCGGTCGCGGAAAGAACGGCCGCGCGCCTGCCGCGCCGCCGTCGAACCAACCGCTTGTTGCGCTATCCGCCCCGAAATTTCCGCCTGTGGCGACGGCGGATCGCCGACAGTCTGGCCATAGAGCGCAAATCGCGCGCAGCGTTAGAAGCCTCGGCGCTTGAAGTCAATGGAGTCTTTCCCTCATTGCGCCCGCCTGCCGGCCGTTCGGTCATCGCACATTAATGGGCTGCGATACGCGCCTGCCCAAGCTTGGCGCGGCGCCGATCGACCGAAGACGGAATCCGCAGGCTGTCGCGGTATTTTGCCACCGTGCGCCTTGCGATGTCGATGTCGCTCGCCTTCAGTCGCTCGACGATGGCGTCGTCCGAAAGAATATCGTCGGGCGTTTCGCGATCGATCATCTGCTTGATGCGAAAACGCACCGCCTCAGCCGAATGCGCCGCGCCGCCGCTCGTCGTCGCGATCGAGGCGGAGAAGAAATATTTGAGCTCGAAGACGCCGCGCGGCGTCATCATGTATTTGTTCGACGTCACCCGCGACACTGTCGATTCATGCATGCCGATCGCGTCGGCGACCGTGCGCAAGTTCAGCGGACGCAGATGTTCGACGCCATGCGCGAGGAAGGCGTCCTGCAGGCGCACGATTTCGGAGGCGACGCGCAGAATCGTTCGGGCCCGCTGTTCGAGGCTCTTGGTCAGCCAGTTGGCGTTCTGCAGACAATTCGAAATGAAGCTCTTGTCCGTGGCGCCGGTGGCGGCGGCGCTGACCTGCGCCGCATAGCTGTGGTTGACCAACACCCGCGGCAGCGCGTCGGCGTTGAGTTCGACGTGCCAGCCGCCGTCTGCCGCCCCGCGCACGATGACGTCGGCGACGAGCGGCTGGATCGGCGCGCCGCCGAAGGCCCGCCCGGGCTTGGGCTCCAGCCGGCGCAGCTCCGCCGCCATGTCCGCAATGTCTTCATGGTCGACGCCGCAAAGCTTGGCGAGCTGCGCAAAATCGCGGCGCGCTACGAGCGGCAGGTTGGCGATGAACGTTTGCATCGCCGGATCGTAGCGATCGCGCTCCTTGAGCTGGATCGCGAGACATTCCGCCAGATCGCGCGCCCCGACGCCGGAAGGGTCGAAAGTCTGGATGATCGCGAGGACGCGCTCGGCCTCGGCTCTGTCGGCCTCGAGACGGTCGGCGATCTCGCCTAAGTCCTCGCGCAGATAGCCGCTTTCGTCGATTCCGTCGATGACCGCCTGGCCGATGATTCGATGACGGGGATCGGGGCAGGCAAGCGCCAGCTGTTCGGCGAGATGCTCATGCAGGTTCTGCCGGTCCGCGACATAGGCTTCGAGATTGGGCGCTTCGCCGTCGGCCGAACCGCCGCCCGCGGCGCCCGTCCATGACGTGGCGGAAAGACCTGCGCCGTCAGGGGCTTCGTCGCGCGCTTGCTCGCCGCCGACCGTGGGGCCCTCGGCTTCGAAGGCGTTGCTCATGTCGGCGCCAAGATCGGCCGACAGCGTCGCAGAGTCGACGGCAAGGTCCTGGCGGGCCCAGTCGCCTTCCTGAGGCCCTTCAAAGGCGGCTTCGGCACCCGACTCATCGCCCGAGCGCTCCGCCACGTCGACCCCGCCATCGCCTTCCTGCGCCTCGAGCAGCGGATTGCGCTCAAGCTCGTCATGCAAAAAGGCGGAAAGCTCGACATTCGAGAACTGCAGCAGCTTGATCGCCTGCAGCAGCTGCGGCGTCATCACCAGGGCTTGGCCCTGACGCATCATCAATTTGGTGGAAATCGCCATTTCGCCCGATCCACGCGAACGCTTCCGACCGCCTATCTGCGGCCCGGTTTTTGCTTATATCACTTCGATCGAGCATGCACAGGGCCAAAAAAGCAGCGTTACGTCAAGCAAAGTGCCCAAGCGTTAGTCAGTGATGCGGATTGTCCCTGGCGAGCGAAGCGACCTGAAAAAACAGCGTCATAGGGTCGCTACATGCGGAAATCTTCGCCAAGATAGATGCGCCGCACGTCCGGATTGGCGACGATTTCCTCGGGCGCGCCTTCGGTTAGCACATGGCCATTGTAAATAATATAGGCGCGGTCGGTGAGGCCGAGCGTTTCGCGGACGCTGTGATCGGTGATCAGCACGCCGATGCCGCGCGCCTTGAGATGCCGCACCAGGTCCTGAATCCCGCCGACGGCGATGGGATCGATGCCGGCGAAGGGCTCGTCGAGCAGCATGAAAGAGGGGTGGCCGGCGAGGGCGCGGGCAATCTCGCATCGCCGCCTTTCGCCGCCCGAAAGCGCCACGGCCGGCGTCTGGCGCATCCGGGTGAGACGGAATTCTTCCAGAAGCGCCTCGAGCTCCTCCTCGCGCTTCTTGACGTCCGGCTGGGTGATCTCGAGCACTGCGCGGATGTTATCTTCGACCGAGAGTCCCCGGAACACCGAAGCCTCCTGCGGCAGATAGCCGATTCCAAGCCGCGCGCGCCGATACATGGGAAGCGGCGTCACGTCGTAGCCGTCGAGCGAAATCACGCCTCTGTCGGGCTTCACCAGTCCGGTGATCATATAAAAGACGGTGGTCTTGCCGGCGCCGTTCGGGCCCAGCAGGCCGACCGCCTCGCCGCGCGCGACATGAAGGCTCACATCCTCCACGACGCGGCGCGATTTATAGGATTTCGCCAGATTATGGATCGACAGCAGGCCCTGGCCGTCGAATCCGGCGGGCTCCCGGTAGGCGGCATGCGGCTCGAAGCCCGCCGGCTCGCCCTGTTGGAGCGTGGGCGCTGGTCCCCAGAAGTCCTTTTCGCGCGTCGCCTCTTCGGCGTCTGCGCCTAAATTTTGGGCGCCGGCGTCGAGCCATCGGCTTTCGGCGATTTCGTCCGGTTTCCGCGACCGGCGGACGCCTTGGGCGAGCCGCGCCAGCGACCGGCCGGCGGCGCGAAAATGCGTCGAAAGGGCGGAAATATAGGTCAAGCGCGCCTTGTCCGTCGCTCTTTGCATCCCAGGTTTGGAATCGTTAGCGGTGCTCTATCCGATGAGCGCCGCTTCGCAAATATGTGGTGCGTGTCTCCGCGCCGCGAGTCCCCCTCACGCCCAAGGGCGTTTTTCCGCGGCCCGCATTTCATAATCGTCGATCTTATCGGCCTTTTGGAGCGTCAGACCGATATCGTCGAGTCCGTTCAGCAGACAATGTTTGCGAAACGGATCGACCTCGAATTTGATCACGCCGCCATCCGGCCCGCGAATCTCCTGCGCTTCAAGGTCGACGGTCAATGTGGCGTTGGCGCCGCGGCTGGCGTCGTCCACGAGTTTGTCGAGCGCCGCCTGGCTGACCGTGATCGGCAAAATCCCGTTCTTGAAGCAGTTGTTATAGAAAATATCGGCGAAGCTCGTCGAGATGACGCAGCGGATGCCGAAATCGAGCAGCGCCCAGGGGGCGTGCTCGCGCGACGAGCCGCAGCCGAAATTGTCGCCGGCGACGAGAATGCTGGCCTGGCGGTAGGCCGGCTGATTCAGCACGAAATCGGGATTCTCGGAGCCGTCGTCCCGATAGCGCATCTCCGAGAACAGCCCCTTGCCGAGGCCAGTGCGCTGAATGGTTTTGAGATATTGCTTCGGGATGATCATGTCCGTATCGACGTTCATGATCGGCAGGGGCGCGGCGACGCCGGTCAGCGTGACGAATTTTTCCATTTTCCTCGGGCCAAGCGCGATAATGCTCCGGGCTCATGTAGCAAATCGGCCGGTCGGCCGCAAAGCGCCGCGTCCCGAGCCGTCGCGGCGCCCGCAGTCGCGCGGGCGCGCGGCCTTCTGCTAACATGTCAGAAATACGCGCCATGTTGCTCTCGAGATGATCCTGCAGCATCTGATCCCGCAAAATTACAACTGGCCGGTCGAAGCGGTCGGCTATCTCGCCGCCGCGGCGAGCGTGTTCGTCTATGTGTCGAACACCATGATCCCGCTGCGCATCGCGGCGATCCTCGCCAATGCGCTGTTCGCCTTCTATTTCTTTCTCAAAGGGCTCTATCCGCTCTTTGCGCTCAACGCCTTTCTGGTGCCGGTCAATGTGCTGCGGCTGCGGCAGATGCAGCGGCTCGTCCAGGACATTCGCGCCGCAGCCTCCGAGGATTTCGATTTCGAATGGCTGCGCCCCTATATGAAGCTGCTCAAGCTTTCCGAGGGCTTCGTTCTGCATCGCAAGGGCGATCTGTCGGAGGAAGCCTATCTTTTGGTGCGCGGCGACATCTATCTGCGCGAGCCTGACGTGACGCTGAAACCCGGCGCGCTGTTTGGCGAGATGGGCATGTTCACCAATGAAAATCGCCGCACCGCCACCGCCGTCGCCGCGACCGACGTCGAGCTGCTCTGCGTGCGTTATGACGATCTGCTGCAGCTCGCGGCGCAGACTCCGCAATTCGGCTTTTACCTCATGCGGCTCATGGTTCGGCGCATGCAGCATAATGTGGAGCTCGCCCGCACCGGGAAGGGGTGAACGCGCAGTTCACCCCCACGCGCGTCATGCCCGTGCTTATCGCGGGCGCCCACGCCGAGACATCGCGCCGTGTTGTAGATTTCCGTTTCGCTTCGCCATAAGGACGTGGAGGACCGGGCCAAGCCCGGCCTGACGGCTGACGGACGGAGAAACGAATGTCGCAGAAAATCTACCCCGTTCCGGACGACTGGAAGAAGAACGCGCGAGTCGACGAAGAGAGCTACCGCCGGCTCTATGAACGTTCGATCAAAGACCCGGAGGGCTTCTGGGCCGAGCAGGCGCAGCGCATCGACTGGATCACGCCCTTTTCGATGGTGAAGCGCACAAGCTTCGATACGCATAATGTCTCGATCCGCTGGTTCGAGGACGGCACCACCAATGTCGCGATGAATTGTATCGACCGGCATCTGCCGGCGCGCGCGCATCAAACCGCGATCATCTGGGAAGGCGACGATCCTTCCGTCTCGCGCCACATCACTTACGCCGAGCTGCATGAGGAAGTCTGCCGCTTCGCCAATGTGCTCAAGAAGCATGGCGTCAAGAAAGGCGATCGCGTCACCATCTATCTGCCGATGATTCCCGAAGCCGCTTTCGCGATGCTCGCGTGCGCGCGCATCGGCGCGATTCATTCGGTGGTCTTCGGCGGCTTTTCACCCGATTCGCTTGCCGGACGCATTGCGGATGCGGAATCGAACGTCATCGTGACCGCCGACGAAGGAATGCGCGGCGGCAAGAAGATTCCGCTGAAAGCCAATGTCGACGCCGCGCTCGACAAGGTTTCGGCAAAGACGGTCATCGTCGTGACGCGCACCGGCGCCGACATCGACATGCAGCCTGGCCGCGACTTCCGCTATGAGGAAGAAGCGGCGCGTATGCACGCCGATTGTCCCTATGCGGAGATGGAGGCGGAGGACCCGCTGTTTATTCTTTATACGTCGGGTTCGACCGGAAAGCCGAAGGGCGCGATGCATACGACCGGCGGCTATCTTGTCTATGCGTCGCTCACCCATGAGCTCGTCTTCGACTATCGCGACGGCGACGTCTATTGGTGCACGGCTGATGTGGGTTGGGTGACCGGCCACAGCTATATCGTCTATGGCCCGCTCGCCAATGGCACGACGACCTTGATGTTCGAAGGCGTGCCGAATTATCCGAGCGTGTCGCGCTTTTGGGAAATCGTCGATAAGCACAAGGTCGATATTTTCTATACCGCGCCGACCGCGATTCGCGCGCTGATGGCGGCGGGCGAAGGGCCGGTGAAAAAAACCAGCCGCAAGTCGCTGCGTCTGCTCGGCTCGGTCGGCGAGCCGATCAATCCCGAAGCATGGGAATGGTATCATCGAATCGTCGGCGAAGGCCGCTGCCCGATCGTCGACACTTGGTGGCAGACCGAGACCGGCGGCGTGCTGATCTCGCCTTTGCCCGGCGCGATCGATCTCAAGCCGGGCTCGGCGACGCGGCCCTTCTTCGGCGTCGCGCCGGAGATTGTCGATCCGCTCGGCAATGTGCTCGAAGGCCAATGCGAAGGTCTGCTTGTTATCGCCGATTCATGGCCGGGACAGATGCGCACCGTCTATGGCGATCATGACCGTTTCGCGCAGACTTATTTTTCCGCCTATCCCGGCAAATATTTCACCGGCGACGGCGCCAGGCGCGATTCCGACGGCTATTACTGGATCACCGGCCGCGTCGACGACGTCATCAATGTCTCCGGCCATCGCCTCGGCACGGCGGAAGTCGAGAGCGCGCTCGTCGCGCATGAGAGAGTGTCGGAAGCGGCTGTCGTCGGCTATCCGCACGACATCAAGGGACAGGGCATCTACGCTTTCGTCACGCTCAATCAGGGCGTGACGCCGAGCGAACATCTGCGCAAGGAGCTTGTGCATTGGGTGCGTCAGGAGATCGGCCCGATCGCGACGCCCGACATCGTGCAATTCGCGCCCGGCCTGCCGAAGACGCGCTCCGGCAAGATCATGCGGCGCATTTTGCGCAAGATCGCCGAAGGCGAGTTCGGCGCGCTGGGCGACACCTCGACGCTCGCCGATCCTGGAGTGGTGGAGGAGCTGGTAAGGGAGCGGGCAGGCAATTAGGTTCGACGCATGGCTTCAGGGCTCCGAACTCGGATCAATTTCAGCTCAATTTCAGCCGTCATGGCCGGGCTTGTCCCGGCTATCCACGCCGGGACATCTCGAAATGTTTCGCGCTGAGACGGCATGTTCGGCTCATGTTTTCACATTTGCTGCGCGTCGTCGCGTGGATGGCCGCGACAAGCGCGGCCATGACGCGTTGAGATGACGCCTCGCTAAGCTGGATTCTGAGCCCTGCGATGGGTCTCGGTCCGCATTTCCAGAAATGTCGCCTCATGCCTATGATGCGCTGACGGGGCGCAAAACGGCATGACGAAAGGGAGTGGGTCGATGGCTATCCGAAAAATCAGTTCGTTGCTGGCCGGCGGTCTTCTGTTGATCGCGGCGGCTGGAGCCGCTTCCGCTGAAAATGCCATTCCGCACGGCAAAAAGGCCATTCCGCAGGGCATCAGCGATCAGGCGGAGTCCGGCAATCTTTCCTCCTTCATGCATACGAACAAGGACGGAGCCAAGACCGGCATACCGCGCGGCAGGTCGAATAATTCAATTCCCAGAAATTAGAACAGACGATCGGTGTGCCGGCGTCGCTCAGGCGTCGCGCGATATTTCTTTGTTGCAGAAAAACGTCGTACGCGGCAGCGAGCTTTATGCTCTGCGTCGCACGGAGCGGCGTTCCCATTCGAATAGTTTCGCCGCCTGCCGCTACAGTGTGGGGCTCCAATTTTTTTATTCGGAGTGGGCGCGCGCTTCCGCGATATGCGCGCCGATTGCCTGGACTTCGCGCCACCGGAAACATCGTCGCCTTCGTGTGGGACCGCACAGCCGCGCGGCGTTGCGCGCCATAAGTCAGTCGCGTCTTGAAATCGCAAGACGAACGTTTGCAGCGAACATTCGCGTTCGCAGCCGACGTTGTGGACCTCGTATCGGGAGAAATGTCATGAAGACTGCGTTGTTTCTTGCAGCCGCCATTGCGGCCGGCTCTCTGAGCGTTGACGCGAACGCCGCGCCGATCGGCGCTTCGCTGAAGGCGCCGGATGAATCTGTCCAGAACGCCACCCTCTCTTGGCGTTGCGGCAAGAATAATCCAGCGTCTTGGGGCACGTTCGGCAACGGATGCCTCAAGCAAAAGCGCAACTGGGGCAAGGGCAGATCGTCCTCCCAGCCTAGCAACGCCCATCGCTCGTCTGACTATCGCTCGTAAGGCGCGAGGGCGTGTTCGCGACATTTCGCAAGACGCCTAGCCTAGAGCTGGTTCCAAGACTTGGGGCCCTTCTTTCAAGAAAGAGGGGCCCTTGGCGAACGCAAGCGTTCGAACTCCCGCTTGAGACTCTGCGCCGCAGGCGTTCGCCAGCGAAATGCCCTGCTTGATCGAACCAAAGATTATTCGCTGTGAATGCTTTTTTTGTCGAACAGCGCCAGCGCTTCCGGCGCGAGCAGGCCGCCAGTGATTTCGATGTCGGCGAAGGGCGCGGCTTTCGCGACGGCCATGCTGGTGATCATGATCTGGCTTATTCGTTTCGACAATTGCGCGATCGACGCGGCGAAGACCACGCGGCCGATTCCGCACCAGACGATCGCGCCCATGCACATCGGGCAGGGTTCGCCTGACGTATAAAGCGTCGCGCCTTTGAGTTCCTTGGCCGGATTGTCGGCGACGAAGCGGCGGATCGCCACCATCTCGCCATGCGCCGTCGGATCATTGTTGGCGACGCCCATATTGCGCCCGGTCGAAACCACCTTGTCCTCGCGCACGATCACCGCGCCGAAGGGGAAGTCGCCCTTGGCGGCTTCCGCGAGCGCGAGCCGCATGTAGCCCTCGTCCTCAGGTCGGAGCGGCGAGGGCTTCGCCGAGGCCTGCGCCGGCGCGGCGCCGAAGGCGGTTGCGAAACCGGCGCCCATCGTCGCCAGCGCGCTGCGTCGATCAAAGCGTCCCGCGCCGCAATCGCATGTCTTTTGGCTCATCTCCCGCTCCAGCGCTTTGCGAGCGCCAACTTGACACGGCGGACCATGCAATGCCACTCGCGGCGGCATAATTAAAAAAAGCGGGGGCGGTTAAGCATGGCGAAGGCTTTCATTTTTCCCGGTCAGGGCTCTCAGGCGGTCGGCATGGGCAAGGCGCTCCATGACGCTTTTCAGCCGGCGCGCGCGGTTTTCGCCGAAGTCGACGACGCTCTGTCGCAACCGCTTTCGACGCTCATGTTCGAAGGCCCCGAAACCGAGCTGACGCTGACCGCCAACGCCCAGCCGGCGCTGATGGCGGTGTCGCTCGCGGCGATCCGCGCCTTGGAGGCCGAATGCGGCCTTGATCTGGCGCGGGACGCGGCCTTCGTCGCGGGCCATTCGCTCGGCGAATATTCGGCGCTTGCGGCCGCGGGGGCCTTGACCGTCTCCGACACCGCGCGGCTGCTGCGCATCCGCGGCGACGCCATGCAGAAGGCGGTTCCAGTCGGCGAGGGCGCGATGGCGGCGCTGCTCGGCGCCGAACTCGACCAAGCGCGCGCCATCGCGCAGGAAGCGGCGGCGATTGGCGTCTGCCAGGTCGCTAATGACAATGGCGGGGGACAGGTTGTGCTCTCGGGCGCCAAGGGAGCGATCGAAAAGGCGATCGACATCGCCAAGGAGAAGGGCATCAAGCGGGCGGTGCTGCTGCCGGTCTCCGCGCCCTTCCATTGCGCGCTGATGCAGCCCGCGGCCGACGCGATGCGCGAGGCGCTTGCCGGCGCGGCGATCGGCGCGCCGCGTGCGCCGGTGGTCGCCAATGTGACGGCTGAGCCGGTTACGGATCCCGAGGCGATTCGTCGCCTGCTCGTCGAGCAGGTCACCGGCGCGGTGCGCTGGCGGGAATGCGTCGCCTATATGGCCAATCACGGCGTGACGAAATTCGTCGAATGCGGGTCAGGCAAGGTTCTGGCGGGCCTATTGAAGCGCATCGCGCCGCAGGCCGCCGGGATATCGGTCGGCTCGCCCGCCGATTTCGACGCCTATCGCGCCTTCGCGTAACGGTCCGAAAAGGAGACAAAAGAAAAGGCCCGGTCGCGAGGACCGGGCCCATTCCCTCGGCAGTGAAGCCGATTGGCAAACTCAGTACTTGGCCAACACCGGCGCCGGAGAGCCGAAGTTGAAGTGGTAGTTGATGCCGGCGCGGATCGTGTGGAAGCGCGTGCGGTTATTAACATTGTTGAGGCCCCAGCCGGGGTTGAACGCCCAGCCCCAGTTGTTGTTGTTCCCGGTGCCGCTGATCTGCGTATACAGATACTCGACCTTCGCGGACCAATTCGGGAAGAACATCCACTCGGCGCCGCCGCCAGCCGTCCAGCCGGTCTGCACCGCAGAGTTCTGGTTCCACCAGCCGTTGCGCTGCACTTCGCCATAGGCGAAGCCGCCCGTGCCGTAAACCAGCAGTTGCGGGCTCAGCAGCGTGATGCCGACGCGGCCGCGGACCGTGCCGAACCAGTTGATGCGCGCCGCAGCGCCGCCGCCGCCGAACGGCCCGAAGCCGAACAACCAGTTGTTGTTGCCGCCGCCAGAGCCGATGCTCGTGCCCTGGAAGTCGGTCTCGGCGCCAATAACGAACATCGGCGTGACCTGGAAGTTGTAGCCGATCTGACCGCCGCCGACGACGCCGCCGCTGCTGTTGTTGCCGTTGTTCCAGCCCCAGTTCCAGCCCTGATTGGACGAGTTGTTGGCATAGAAGCCGCCGCCCAAGTTAAGACCGGCGTAGAACCCGGTCCAGGTCATGATCGGCGGCGGGGGGATATAAGGCGGAGGCGCCTTGTGGGAGGGGAGGTCGGCGGCGCTCGCAGCGCCGGCGAAAAGCGCCGTCGCCAGAGCCAGGGCCGAGATCGCTGTCTTCATCTCTCTATCCTTCAGTTCGAGCCAACTTAAATTAATAGGTGCGCGTCAGTCCTGTGACTCTTTCGGACGTTCGAGGACGCTGACCCCCAAGCACGGCGGAGTGTGGTCAAAAATATCGCGGGAAACAACAAACAGAACGTAAAATCAGGCCTGAAAGAGCCAAAAGATTTCCACTGTTGCAGTTGGGTCACATCGGAATTTTGGGCGTTTTCCGATGCTCAATCTGGGCAATTCAGTCTCGAATCCGACGTTTGCGAAAACGAAGCCGAGCTTGCCCCGATTTTTCCCGCTTCTGGCCAGCTTCACCGAAGTCCCCGCCGCGCCAGAGCGCCGACCTGTGGCGTTGAACCGCGGCTGAAAAAAGGCCACTCCCTCCAACTGAGCTATAAGGCTCGCGTTATCGAGCGGGAGGAGAAGGGAACATGTTCGATCTTAACGGCAAGACGGCGCTGGTCACGGGCGCGAGCGGCGGGATCGGCGCGGCGATCGCGCGCGCGCTGCATGCGGCCGGCGCGACCGTGGCGCTTTCCGGCACGAGGAAGGACGCGCTCGAGGCGCTTGCCGGCGAATTGAACGGCCGCACGCATATTTTGCCCTGCGATCTTTCGCAAAAGGACGAGACCGAGAAGCTCGTGCCGGCGGCCGAGGCGGCGATGGGCGGGTTGGACATTCTCGTCAACAACGCCGGCATCACCCGCGACATGTTGTTTATGCGCCTCAAGGACGAGGACTGGGACGCCGTCATCAACGTCAATCTGACGTCTGCCTTCCGCCTGTCGCGCGCGGCGCTGCGCGGCATGATGAAGAAGCGCTTCGGCCGGATCATTCAGATCACCTCGGTCGTCGGCGTGACCGGCAATCCCGGGCAGGGCAATTACGCCGCCGCCAAGGCCGGCATGATCGGCATGTCGAAATCGCTCGCCGCCGAAGTCGCCTCGCGCGGCGTGACCGTCAATTGCGTCGCGCCGGGCTTCATCGAAAGCCCGATGACCGACGCGCTGACCGACGCGCAGAAGGAATCGATCCTGCGCATGGTCCCCACTGGAAGGCTTGGAACCGGAGCCGACGTCGCCGCCGCCTGCGTTTATCTGGCGAGCGTCGAGGCGGGCTACGTCACCGGGCAGACCCTGCACGTCAACGGCGGCATGGCGATGATTTGATGTTTTTGAGCCAATCGCCCGAGTTTGTGCTCTGCAAAGCATCATAGAAAACTCGCGTCGCAACGCCACGCGCCCCCTCTCGCCATGTTCGGGGAAGTATGCTACCAGACCCTCGCCGCTGAGGGGCGGCGTCGCCGCGATTTCAACCCGGAAGCCAAGCCGCCAGACGTCTTGCGCACATCAGGGCCGGTCGGCGAGCGGTTACAAGTTAAAGGGATGAATGGCGATCATGGAGCGCGCCAGACGGCTCGCTTCAGGTCGCCATAAGGCGCGAGAGGCGCCTAAACGCAGACAGGGATCAAATAAAATGAGCGATGTCGCCGAGCGCGTGAAAAAGATTGTTGTCGAGCATCTCGGCGTTGAAGCCGACAAGGTCGTCGACAAAGCGAATTTCATTGACGATCTGGGAGCCGATTCGCTCGATACCGTCGAACTCGTCATGGCTTTCGAGGAAGAATTCGGCGTCGAGATTCCCGATGACGCCGCGGAGACTATTCTCACCGTGGGCGATGCGGTGAAGTTCCTGGAAAAGGCGAAAGCCGCCTGACGAACCGAACGAGGCCCAAGCGTGCGGCGACTCCTCTCCCGAGGGTTCGCCGTCGCTGGCGTTTTCGACAACTATAAGGGTCGAGAGTAGAGCCATGCGCAGGGTGGTCGTCACCGGTCTTGGCGTCGTATCTCCTTTGGGCTGCGGCGTGGAGACGAACTGGCGCTGTCTCACTGCCGGGGAATGCGGCTTCAAGCGTATCGACACATTCGAGGTCTCCGATCTCGCCTGTCAGATCGCCGCGGTCGTGCCGCGCGGCGACGGCAAGAATGGGTCGTTCAATCCTGACGACTGGTTCGATCCAAAAGAGCAACGCAAGGTCGATGATTTCATCATCTATGGCGCAAGCGCCGCGACGCAGGCGCTCAAAGACGCCGGATGGGTCGCCGATACGCCGGAGAAGCAAGAAACCACCGGCGTTCTGATCGGCTCAGGCATCGGCGGCCTCGGCGGCATATACGAAACCTCCGTCACCTTGCGAGAGAAGGGGCCGCGTCGCGTTTCGCCTTTCTTCGTCTCTGGCAGAATCATCAATCTTGCCGCCGGCTATGTGTCGATCATGCATAGTCTCAAGGGCCCTAACCATGCGGTGGTGACGGCCTGCGCCACAGGCACGCACGCGATCGGCGACGCTGGACGCATCATCGCCATGGGCGACGCCGACGTAATGGTCGCGGGCGGCGCCGAATCGCCGGTCAATCGTATCGGCGTCGCCGGCTTCGCCGCGTGCCGTGCGCTGTCGACCGCCTTCAACGATCGTCCCGAAGCCGCCTCGCGCCCCTACGACAAGGATCGCGACGGGTTCGTGCTCGGCGAAGGCGCCGGATGCGTCGTGCTCGAGGAATATGAGCACGCCAAGGCGCGCGGCGCGAAAATATACGCCGAGCTGATCGGCTACGGCATGTCGGGCGACGCCTATCATATCACTGCGCCGACGCCGGACGGCGACGGCGCTTATCGCTGTATGAAAGCGGCCTTGAAGCGCGCAGGCGTGTCGGTCGAGGACATCGACTACGTCAACGCCCATGGCACGTCGACGCCGCTCGGCGACGAGATCGAACTCAAGGCGGTCGAGCGTCTCCTCGGAAATGTCGAGCCCAAGCTCGCCATGTCGTCGACCAAATCGGCGATCGGCCATCTGCTCGGCGCCGCAGGGGCCGTCGAGGCGATCTATTCAATCCTGGCGATGCAGGCCAATGTTGCGCCGCCGACGCGCAATCTCGATAATCCTTCAGTCGAAACGGCGATCGATCTCGTGCCCCACAAGGCGCGCGCGAAGGAAATCAATATCGCGCTGTCGAATTCCTTCGGCTTTGGCGGCACGAACGCTTCGCTCCTGTTTCGCCGCGCGGCTTGAGCGCGCCCAAAACCGCGCGCCAATTTTGGACCGCGTTATGCCCAAGGAGCGCTGGCTGAAGCGGCGCGTTCCTGAATTCGCCACAATGAGGCATAGTGTAAGTCCCCGGTAAATTGGCCGCGCGAAATCTTCGGCTTTTTGATGGGCTTGGTGCGATGAGCGAAGCGGACGAAACAGGCGCGCCCGAAAAGCCAGCCGACGCTGGCGCATCGCGGCCAGCCGAACCGGCCAAGGCGCCAGGAGCGGAATCAGCTGCGCCGGTCGCCGGGGCGGCTGCTTTAGAGTCCGCGTCGGGCGCATCCGTTCAAAAATCCTCTGCGCCGCAGGGCGAAGTTTCGCCAGCTCCAGCGCCGGCGGGGAAGCCCGCGCCGTTCGCGTCCGCGCCGGCTGAGCCGCCAATGCAGCCGATCATCTCAAAGGTGGCTCCGCCTCTCAGCGAAGCCTCCGTAGCTCCTGCCGCGCTTCCCGCCGACATCGCCAAGCCGGTTCCGCCGCCCTCTGTAAAATCTACCGCCGCGCCTGCGCCCGCGGCGCCGGTCGCTCCGCCGACGTCCGCCAGGACGGAAACGCCTCGCTTCGAGCCGCCGAAGGCCCCTGTCGCGCCAGCAGCTGAAGTTGCGCCGCCCGCTTCGGCGACGCCTGTAGCCGCAGTGGCGCCCGCCGCGCCGGCGTCGCCGATCGCTCCGCCGATTTCCGCCAGGGCGGAAGCGCCTCGCTTCGAGCCGCCGAAGGCCCCTGCCGCGCCGACAGCAGCTGAAGTTACGCCGCCCGTTTCGACGACGCCTGTGGGAGCAGTGACTCCCGCCGCGCCGGCGTCGCCGATCGCTTCGCCGATTTCCTCCAGGGCGGAAACGCCGCGCTGCGAGCCGCCGAAGGCGCCAGCCGCGCCAGCCGCTGAAGTTACGCCGCCCGCTTCCGCGACGCCTGTAGGAGCAGTGACGCCCGCCGCGCCGACGTCGCCGATCGCTTCGCCGATTTCGGCCAGGGCGGAAACGCCGCGCTCCGATCTGCCGAAGGCGCCTGCCGCGCCAGCCGCTGAAGTTACGCCGCCCGCTTCCGCGACTCATGTAGGAGCAGTGACGCCCGCCGCGCCGGCGTCGCCCGTCTCTCCCCCAATTTCTGTCAGGGTTGAAACGCCTCGCTTCGAGCCGCCGAAAGCCCCTGTCGCGCCAGCCGCTGAAGTAACGCCGCCCGCTTTGGCGACGCCTGTCGAACCTGTCGCAGCCGCCGCGCCCGCGCCCTCGACGCAAAACGCGCCGTCTTTGGCGAAAGCGTCGGACGCCCCCGGTGATAAGGTGCCTGCCGAAGCCAATTCGGCGCGCGCTCCAGCGCCATCGGCGGGACCGGCATCGACAGCGCGGGTGACGATCGCCGCGCCGCCGCCGCTCTCGCCAAGGGCCGAAGCGCCGTCGGTTGGCGCGCCCGGCCCGCGTTCGGCCGCGAAGCCGGACGCTGCTCGGTCAGGCATTTTCCAGCGGCCCACGCAGCAGGCCGCCAGGCAGGCATCGCAGCCGCAGCCCGCCCCGCCGCCAAAAAAGCGCAAGAAGCGTCGCGAGGGCACGCTTTCGGTGGTGAGCGGCTTCTTGAGTTTCCTGCTCGTTGCAGTGGTCGCCGGCGCCTTCGGACTCGTGGCTGTCGTGCATAAGATGAAAGCGCCGGGCCCTCTCGCCGCCGACAAGGTCGTCTATATTCCGCCGCGCAGCGACCTGATCGAAATCATTTCTCAGCTTGAACGCGAAGGCGTCATCGCCAGTCCGGCGCTCATGCAGCTCGGCCTCGTTCTCGAAGGCAAGTTCGGCAAGCTGAAGACCGGCGAATATGGGTTCAAGAAAAACGTCAGCCTGCGCGACGTGATCGATCAGATCGCCTCCGGCCGCCAAATCCTGCACAGCGTAACGATCCCCGAAGGCCTCACCTCGGAGCAGATCGTGCAGAAGCTGAAAGAGGCCAACCTGCTCGCGGGCGATGTCGTTGACCTGCCAAAGGAAGGCGTTCTGCTTCCCGAAACTTATAAATTCACGCGCGGCTATCCGCGGGCGCGCCTCGTCGCGAAGATGCAGGAAGATCAGCGCAAGACGCTCGAAGTGATCTGGTCGAAGCGCGCGCCCGACCTGCCGTTGCGCACGCCGTATGAATTGGTGACGCTGGCGTCGATCGTTGAAAAAGAGACCGGCAAGATCGAGGAGCGTCCTCGCGTCGCCGCCGTATTCGTCAATCGGCTGCGCAAGCGCATGCGCCTCCAGTCGGACCCGACAATCATCTACGGCCTCGTCGGCGGCAAGGCGACGCTCGGTCGGCCGATCATGCGCGCCGAAATCGAGAAATGGACGCCTTACAACACATATGCGATCGACGGTCTGCCGCCCGGACCGATCGCGAACCCTGGCCGGGCTGCGCTTGAAGCGGCGGCGCATCCGGCGCCGACGCGCGATCTCTATTTCGTCGCCGACGGCACGGGCGGTCATGTCTTCTCCGAATCCCTCGACCAGCATTCGCGCAACGTCCAGAACTGGCGCCGTATAGAGAAGGAAAAGAACGAGGACACGCCCGATCGCGCCGCGCCAGGAGTCCCGGCGCCGCCAGCGCCCAAGCCCGATAAGCGCACCGAGGCGCCCCGCGGCCGACTCGTCGCGCTCTCCGAGCGTCACGAAGACTATCCGCCGGGCAGGGCGATGGCCGCGGATGATGGCGCGACCCATCGACTCGGCAAATTCGCTTACGCCGAAGCCGATTTTTTCCTTGGCGGCCATGGCGACCGCTCCCAAGCCTATGCAGCCGAATTCGTCCGTCTAAGACCGGCGCGGCCCTTCTTTACCGAGGAATCGGCGCAGCCGCCGGTCAAGGCCTTGTTCGATCCGTCGCTGTTCGCGCAGCGCCCGCCGCCATCCGACGCCGAGGAAGGGGAGGAGAGGCTCAATCCGGACATGACCACCTACTCGCGCGAAAGTCCGGACGCGCCGCCTGACGATGGTTCGGACGTCGCCAGCTATCCAGTATCTCCCGCGCAACGCGCCGAGCAGCGCGCGCGCGCGGCGCGGCTGGGCCTTGCGGCAGGTTCCGATGAATTGCCCGAGACGCTCTCGCGAAACGCCGCCGAGGAGGATGCGCCGCCTCGAGGAGCCATGGCGTTGGCGCCGACAGGCGGTCGTCCCTTTCGTCCGAGGGCTTTCGACGCCTCAGAAGGCACTCCGCTCGACCCGCTGCGCGACAAGAGCTGGGACCTCACCTCGTCAAAGACGGTGCCTTCGACCCCCGAATTGCGGTAAGCAGGTTGCGGCAGTAGTGAGGTTCGGCGCGGCGTAGCCGCATGCCAATCCGCCTTTCCGGAGCCGCCACCGCACATGAGCCTTCACAGCATGACGGGATTCGCCCGCGTTCAGGGCGCCGTCGCCTCTTTCCGCTACGCTTGGGAACTTAAGAGCGTTAACGCCAAGGGGCTTGATCTGCGTCTGCGCGCGCCGCCGGATTTCGACTCGGTCGAAATCAAGGCGCGAGAAAAAATCGCCGCGCGACTCGCGCGCGGGTCGATTTTCGCCAATCTTGCCGCAAGGCGCGAAGATGAAAGCCAGATCGCCCGTCTCAATCGTCCTGCCCTCGACGCGCTTCTCGCGGCGCTCGCCGAACGGCCGCCGCCCGCCAATATCGGACCCGCGACGCTCGACGGTCTGCTGGCGGTGCGCGGCGTCGTCGAGATTGTCGAGCCGGAGCTCTCGGAAGCGGAACGCGCCGAGCTTGAGGCGCGCATTCTCCAATCCCTCGACGAGGCGCTCGACGCGCTGATCGCCTCGCGCCGGGCGGAAGGCGAAGCTCTGGCGGAGGTTCTTCGGCGGCGGCTCGATCGCATCTCGACGCTCGCGGCGCAGGCCG
Organism: Methylocystis sp.; assembly: GCF_050246715.1. Lineage (NCBI taxonomy): Bacteria > Pseudomonadati > Pseudomonadota > Alphaproteobacteria > Hyphomicrobiales > Methylocystaceae > Methylocystis > Methylocystis sp. The sequence continues at coordinate 23,566 of NZ_JBFWVN010000001.1, read as the reverse complement.
ACGCCGCGCCGGCGCGCCAGCCGGAGGCGATTCGCGCGCGGCTGAAACAGCAGCTCGCCCGACTCTTGGAGAGTGCCGAAGGGCTTGATCCCACGCGGCTGCACCAGGAGGCGGCGCTGCTGGCGGTTCGGGGAGACATACGCGAGGAGCTCGATCGTCTGAAAGCCCATGTCGAGAGCGCTTCCAAACTGCTTGTCTCAGGCGGCCCGGTCGGTCGTCGTCTGGACTTTCTGGCGCAGGAGCTTGGACGAGAGACGAATACGCTCTGCGCCAAATCGAACGACACGGGGCTCACCGCGATCGGGCTCGAACTCAAAATCGAGGTCGAGCAATTGCGCGAGCAGGTTCAAAATATCGAGTGAGCGGCGAATAGTGAGTAGTGAGTGGACAGAGGGATCGCCACTCACTACTCACTACTCACCACTCACTATTCGCGTCCGAAAAATCATGCCCGCCAATCCGATCCACCGCCGCGGCATTGTTCTCATTCTTTCCTCACCATCCGGCGCAGGCAAGACGACTCTGACGCGGATGCTGCTGCAGGATCGCGCGCTCGATCTGACGCTGTCGATTTCGGTGACGACGCGGGCGCGGCGCTCGAGCGAGGTCGACGGCATTCATTACAGCTTCATTTCGCAGAAACGTTTTGTCGCGATGCGCGACGCCGGCGAATTGCTGGAATGGGCCGAGGTGCACGGCAATTTTTACGGCACGCCGCGCGCGCCGGTAGAAGACATATTGGCGCAAGGGCGCGACTGCCTGTTCGACATCGATTATCAGGGCACGCGTCAGGTGCGCGAGAAAATGGGCGCCGACGCCGTCACCGTCTTCATCCTGCCTCCGTCGATGGACGAATTGCGCGCGCGGCTGGAGCGACGCGCGGAAGATTCGCGCGATGTGATCGAGAGACGACTGGAGAATGCGCGAAAGGAAATCGCGCGCTGGAAAGATTACGACTATGTGATCGTCAACGATGATCTGCAGCGCGCCTTCGACGATCTGATCGCTATCCTGCGCGCCGAGCGGCAGCGGCGGCCAAGGCGCGACCAGGAAATCGAGCAATTCGTCGCACAATTGCTGAGCGAATGAGCTGCGGTCGCTTCGCCGCCGATCCTTTTCCTGCTATGCTGTGAACATGATCAGCGCTCTCAAGCACATGCTGCCTGCGATCGAGAACTGGCCGGCCGAGGACCAGGAGGCTCTGGCCGAGGCCGCGCGCGAGATCGAGGCGGCGCGCACCGGCCAGTATGTGATGACGCCTGAGGAAGAGGCGGCGATTTTGGAGGGGCTGATCGAGGCCGAGCGCGGCGACTTCGCCTCGGCTGAAGAGATGGCGGCGCTGTGGAAGAAATTCATGGCGTAAAAATTCGCTATGCGCTGGCCGCGAAGCGCGACCTTGCGTCAATATTCGCCTATCTCGCTGAACGCTCTCCGCAGGCGAAGCGACTCGTCGCCGCAAGACTAAGTGACGCGATCCGTGTCATCGTCGATAACCCGGCCATTGGCATGCGAACCCAACGGCCAGGAATATTCGTCAAATTCGTTCCGAAATCCGCCTATAGGATCTTCTATCGCGTTCAGGGAGAAACGATCGAAATAATTCATATCCGTCATTCCGCCCGGCGGCCTTGGCTCCTCTGAAATTTCCTTCGCGGAAATACGTGCGGATGTTGCTTCATCCCTCAATGCGCAACAATTCCCGCGCAAGCGTCACGAAGCCCGCGACATCGATTTCTTCCGCGCGTTTTGTTCCGTCGATCCCGGCGGCCGCGAGCAGCGCCGAGGCGTCGACGCCAAGCGATTTCAAACTCTGACGCAACATTTTACGGCGCTGGCCGAAGGCGGCCTGCGTGACGCGCGACAGAGCCCGCGGCTCGCAGTCGAGCGGCGTCGGATTTGGTGCAAGCTCGACGACGGAAGACGTCACTTTCGGAGGCGGCGTGAAAGCGGCGGGCGATACGTCGAAGAGTATGCGCGCCTTCGTTCGCCAGCCGCACAGCACCGCGAGCCGGCCGTAATCGGCGCGCTCTTTCGGCGTCGCGACGATGCGCAGCGCCACCTCTTTTTGAAACATCAGCACATAGCGATCGAAGACCGAGGGCCAGGGCTCCGCCTCGATCCATTTCGTCAGCAGAGCGGTCGCGATGTTGTAAGGAAGATTCGCGCAGATGCGGGCAGCGCCACGGCTGTCATTCCCGACAGGCCGAAGGCCTGATCGGGAATCCAGAGCGAAGGCGCTGTCGGAATTTGCCCTGGATTCCCGATCGCTCGTTTCACGAGCGTCGGGAATGACAGCCGCGCTAGTCCGTATGAACGCGGCGACATCCATCTCCAGCGCATCGCCTTCGACGAGCGTCAATCGGCCGGGATAATGCGCAGAAATCTCCTCCAACGCCGGCAGACAGCGCGTGTCGCGTTCGACCGCGATGACGCGCGCGCCCTGCGCGAGCAGCGCCCGCGTCAGAGCGCCGGGGCCGGGACCAATCTCGACGACGGTCGTATCGTCGAACGGTCCGGCGGCGCGGGCGATGCGCGCGGTGAGATTGAGATCGAACAGAAAATTCTGCCCGAGCGTTTTCTTCGCGTCGAGTCCATAGCGGGCGACGACATCTCGCAAAGGCGGGAGCGCGTCGGCCACTTACGTCATGCGTCCCGCAAGTTTGATTGCTTCGATGAGACTCGTCGGATCGGCGATTCCCTTGCCGGCGATGTCGAACGCCGTTCCATGATCGGGCGAGGTGCGCACGAAGGGAAGGCCGAGCGTGACATTGACGCCGCGCTCGAAGGCGAGCGTCTTGATCGGAATCAGCGCCTGATCATGCGTCGGACAAAGGGCCACATCATATTTCGCACGGGCCGCCGCATGAAACATCGTGTCGGCGGGAAAAGGTCCAGACGCATCGACGCCGCGCGCGCGCAATTCGGTGATCGCCGGCGCTATTGTTTCGATCTCCTCGCGGCCGAGCGCGCCGGCTTCGCCGGCATGAGGATTGAGCCCCGCAAAAGCGAGGCGGGGCTTTGCAATATTAAAGCGCGTCTTCAGGTCCCGCGCGACGATCTCGCCCGTCTCAACGATCAAGTCGCGCGTCAGACATTTGGGCGCATCGCTTAGCGGAATGTGAATCGTCAGCGGAACTGCCGCCAATTCCTGCGACCACAGCATCATCACCGCGCGATAATCGCCGCCATAATGGCGATGCGCGAGTTCGGCCAGAAATTCAGTGTGGCCTGGATGTTTGAATCCGGCCTTATAGAGAATCGATTTTGCGATCGGATTGGTGACGACGGCGCGGGCTTCGCCGCTCGCGACGCAGTCGACCGCCTGTTCGATGGACCTTATCGTTGATCGCGCGTCCGCGGGATCGGGACCGCCGGGGAGGCCGGCGACTTCGCAACCGATATCCACGACAGGCAGGGCCCGCGAAAAGACGTCGCCGACATGCGCGACGCTGGTGTTTTCAATCTCTATTTCAAGCGCGAGATCGACCGCGACGCGAGCAATGAAGGCAGCGTCGCTAAGCAAAAAAAACGGCGGCAGATCGTGCGAGCGACGCTCGACATAGGCCATCAGCGCGAGCTCGGGTCCGATCCCCGACGGATCGCCTTGCGTCAAAGCGAGCGGAAGCGCCGTCATTGTTGCGTCGTCCTGGCGAAACCGTCCGAAAGCGCGCCGCGCAACGTTCCCGGCCGCTGCATCTGAGCGCGCTGCGAAAAAGCGGGAACCGGTTTTTCGCGCGGAGCACGCTCTAATCTTTTTGAATCGATCACGTTATCTGCATGTGGGCGATTCCGCCCAAATGCAGCGCGATCTAGCGCTCGCCACATTATGATATCCAGAAAAAACGAGCGTCGCTCAAGGAAAGCGACGCTCAGCACTCGCCTGCGGCGTGGAAAGAAAGCTCAGGCCTTCGCGGTCTGGGCGTGAGGCACGCCTTCCTTGTCGAACAAAGCGACAAGTTCGCCGCTCTGGAACATTTCCTTGGTAATGTCGCAGCCGCCGATGAATTCATTCTTCACGTAAAGCTGCGGGATCGTCGGCCAGTTCGAATAGGCCTTGATGCCTTCGCGGATCGCGCCGTCGGCGAGCACGTTGATCGCCTTATAGGGCACGCCAAGGTGATTGAGAATCTGCACCACCTGCATGGAGAAGCCGCATTGCGGCGCCTGCGGCGTGCCCTTCATGAAGAGCACGACGTCGGAGGATTCGATTTCGCTTTTGATGCGGGCGTTGGCGTCGTCTGACATGTCGATTGCCTTTGTTGCGGCGTTCAAGGCGCCGGTGGAGAATTTATGGCGTCCGCGTCGTCAGCTGCAAGGCATGCAGTTCCCCGCCGAGGCGAGCCCCGAAAGCGGCGTTGACCATCTGATGCTGCTTGACGCGGGTCAGGCCCCGGAAGCTCTCGGAGACGACCGTCGCCGCCCAATGGTCGTTGTCATTGACCAGCGCGGTCAGCTCCACCTGCGCATCGGGGATAGCAGACTTGATGAGACGCTCGATTTCGGCGGCGGGCATTGGCATGTTGTGACACCTATGTCGGGGAAGCGCCCGAAAACGCATCGTCATCGCCGGCCATAAAGGCCGGCAGCGGAGTTTCGTGCGCCCTGCGCAGCTCAGTCAGCAATATCGGGGCCTCATCGGGTAGGATCAAGGCGTCGCCGCCGACGCGCCCGATCGCCTGGACCCGCACGCCCGCAGCCGCCCCCTCGCGAACGACCTCGGCGGCTTCGCCCGGCGGGACGGCGACGAGATAACGCGCCTGATCTTCGCCGAACAGCACGGCGTGTGGGGGGCCAGAGGGGATATCCCTGATTTCGGCCCCCATTCCGCCAGCGAGCGCCATTTCGGCGAGCGCGACGGCGAGGCCGCCGTCAGCGAGGTCATGGGCCGCCGCGACGCGCCCCGAAAGAATCAGTTCCCGCACGAAGTCGCCATTCCGGCGCTCGGCGGCGAGATCGACAGGCGGCGGCGCGCCCTCTGTGCGCCCGCAGAGATCATGCGCATAGGCGGACTGGCCGAGCCAGCCCGTGGTTTTGCCGATCAGCAGGATCGCATCGCCCTCACGCGCGAAGCCGGTCTGCGCCGCCTTGGCGACATCGGCGATGACCCCGACGCCGCCGATCGCCGGGGTTGGCAGAATGCCGGCGCCCTGGGTCTCGTTGTAAAGCGAGACATTGCCGGAAACGATGGGGAAATCGAGGGCTTGCGCGGCCTCGCCGATCCCCTGCAGGCAACCGACGAATTGGCCCATATATTCAGGCCGCTCGGGATTGCCGAAATTGAGATTGTCGGTGAGCGCCAGCGGCGTCGCGCCTCGCACGGTGATGTTGCGCCAGGCCTCGGCGACCGCCTGCTTGCCGCCTTCATAGGGGTCGGCGGCGCAATAGCGCGCGGTCACGTCGGTCGTCAGCGCCAGTCCTTTCGAACCCTCCTTGATCCTGATCACGGCGGCGTCGCCCCCTGGAGCGCGCACGCTGTTGCCGAGAATGAGGTGGTCGTATTGTTCCCAGACCCAGCGCTTGGCGCAGAGGTTTGGCGTCGAGAGGAGCTTGAGCAGCGCCTCGCGATTGGACAGCGGCGGTTCGATCGACGCCGGGTCGAGCGCTGGCTGTTTGGGCGTCGGCGTAAAGGGTCGGTCATAGACCGGCGCTTCGTCGCCCAATTCCTTGATCGGCAGGTCGGCCTTCACCTCGCCCTTGTGCTTGACGACGAAGCGCAGCGTGTCGGTGGTCTTGCCGATGATCGCGAAATCGAGGCCCCATTTCTTGAAAATCGCCCCGGCCTGCTCCTCGAGTTCGGGTTTGAGGACCATGAGCATGCGCTCCTGGCTCTCGGAGAGCATCATCTCATAGGCGCTCATGCCCGCCTCGCGGCGGGGCACGGCGTCGAGATCGAGGTCGATGCCGAGATTGCCCTTGGCCCCCATCTCCACCGCCGAGGAGGTGAGGCCGGCCGCGCCCATGTCCTGAATGGCGATGACCGCGCCCGAGGCCATCAGCTCCAGACAGGCCTCGAGCAGCAGCTTTTCCGAGAAGGGATCGCCGACCTGCACGGTTGGGCGTTTTTCCTCGGCGTCCTCCTCGAAGGACGCCGACGCCATGGTCGCCCCGTGAATGCCGTCGCGCCCGGTCTTGGAGCCAAGATAGACGATCGGATTGCCGACCCCGGCGGCCGCCGAGTAGAAAATCCCGTCGGCGCGCGCCAGCCCGACAGCCATGGCGTTGACGAGAATATTGCCGTCATAAGAGGCGTCGAATTCGGTCGAACCGCCGACCGTCGGCACCCCGAAACTATTGCCATAGCCGCCGATTCCGGCGACGACGCCCGCGACCAGCTGGCGGGTCCTGGGATGCGCCGGACGCCCAAACCGCAGCAGATTGAGGCAGGCGATCGGCCGCGCGCCCATGGTGAACACGTCGCGCAGGATGCCGCCGACCCCGGTCGCCGCGCCCTGATAGGGCTCGATGAACGAGGGGTGGTTGTGGCTCTCCATCTTGAACACGCAGGCGTCGCCGTCGCCGATGTCGATCACGCCAGCGTTCTCGCCCGGACCGCGAATCACCCAGGGGGCCTTGGTCGGCAGCTTGCGCAAATGAATGCGCGAGGATTTGTAGGAACAGTGCTCGTTCCACATGGCCGAGAATATGCCGAGCTCGGTGAAGCTCGGTCGGCGTCCGATGAGTTTCAGGATGCGCTCATATTCATCAGGCTTGAGGCCGTGGGCGGCGGCCAGTTCCGGCGTGACGGCGGGTTCAGTCGCGCTCACTTATCCTCGCAATTGGGTAAAATCACCGCGCTTTGGCTGTCTATGCCGCGCTGCGGCCGGCGAAAGGATTACTGCGCAGTGTTTGACGCGGCAAGCCGCGCGATTGCCTAAAGTCTTAACTGCCGTGGCAGCGACTGCAGCAAAGCGTCACCGGCTATCTCACGTCGATTGCACGGATTGTTGCCATAGAGCCACAGCCGCAAAGAATGAGCATGTCAGAGCCTAATTTTGCGTCAGCCGCAGTTGCATTACCAAAATTTTATAGCAACGTGACAGGGACTTCGGCGCCCGTCGTCGACCGTCTATCGCAGAATTCAATCCGGGGGTTCCCATGAAAAATTTTAATCGCGGCGCGATCGCCGCGCTGATGGTCGCAAGCGCGGGCGCCGCGGCCAACGCTGCCGATCTACCGCACTACAAGGCTCCGCCGCCTCCGCCTCCGCCAGCGTTCACCTGGACCGGTCTCTATGGCGGCGTCAACATCGGTTACGCCTTCGGCGCCAGCTCTCAGGAAACCGGCGGCCTCGCCTACATCAGCCCTGGGGCCCTTCCAGTGGCGCCGTTCGGCTCGGCGTGGACCACCGGACAGAATCTGCAAGGCGTCGTCGGCGGCGGACAGCTCGGCTACAATTATCAGTTCAACCCGTGGCTGGTGCTTGGCGCCGAGACGGACATCCAGGCCGCCGATATTGGGTCCCACGGCAACGCCGCGGTGGGAATCGCCGACGCCTTAGGACCCCATGTGCAGTCGGTAAATTCGACGAAGAAGGTTGATTGGTTTGGCACGGTGCGCGGCCGGGTCGGCTTGACGCTGCCGTCCATGCCAAATCTGATGGTTTACGGCACGGGCGGCTTCGCCTATGGCCAGGTCGTCCAAAATGTCGGGTTCGCCGACAATTTCACCTTCCCGGGCGCAGCGCTGATCGGCGGAGGCGCGCTCGGCCATGGCTATTACGACAACACCAAAGTCGGATGGGCGGCGGGCGGTGGCCTCGAATGGTCGCCCTCCATGTTCCCGGCATGGTCGCTCAAGGCCGAATATCTCTATGTCGATCTCGGCAATACGCGCGCGAATTCCGTGCCCCTCAACGGCGGCTTCCCGGTGGTGTTAGGCGGCGCTTTAGGCCTCGCGCCTCCGATCTTCACCGCGACGCAGAACTCGCCGACCCGCTTTCATACTGTTCGTGCGGGCATCAACTGGCACTTCGATCCCTTCGCGGCTGTTGCGCCTTCGAGCGCCGGCGGCACACTGCCCTCTACCAAGGGGCCGCCCCCAGCTTTCGTGGATAGTTATCAGCCGTTTCAAGTTCGCCTGAAGGTTGCTGGCGTCATTCCGACGGCCGGACATGGCACGGTTTTCGACTCGGGCGCCGGATACCCTGGTCTCGGCTCCATCGGTCGGCTATCAGGGCTGACCTGGGGAAATGGCGTGGTTGCCGGCGCGAGCACGAATACCTCGTCCGCAATTATCCCAATGCTCGACGCGGCCTATTACCTCACCAAGAACTGGGCGATCGAAGCGATTTGTTGTGTCGCGCCGCATCACATCCAAGGCACCGGCACAATCTCTAGCGACTTTGCCCGAGCTTGGCTGTTCCCGCCATCCATCATGGCGCAATATCACTTCACCAATTTCGGCGCTGTCCAGCCTTACATCGGCGTCGGGGTGAACTTCACGACCTTCTGGAATACCCGCGTCAACAATGACACTTGGTCGACTCCTTTCGTCCCCGGCTCCTTCCTTGCCGGTATAGGAGCAGGAGGAGTCCATAACACCTTCCAATATGCCACGGTCTCCCCGTCTTGGGGCCCGGTTGGACAGGTCGGCGTCGATTACATGTTCAATGAACATTGGGGCCTGAACATCGACTTTAAATATATCGGGCTGCACCCGATGGTCCACTCCACTGTCATCGGGTTTGCGCCGGCAGCGCCTGCGCTTGGAGCGATCTTCATTCCGGTCAAGGTGTCGCTGCCGATCAATCCGGTGGTCATCTCCGGCGGTCTGACCTATCGCTTTGGCGGCAGCCTTCTTTCGCCGTTGTTCTGACGATGGACCCGATCAAAAGAAACCGGCCCATTGCGGGCCGGTTTCAGAATAGTGAAAAACCCCCGGCGCGAGCCGGGGTTTTTTGATTCGATCTCGGTTCTGCGGAAGGCGTCTGCGGTCAGGAAAAGCCTTCGTCCATACGCTGCGTTTGATACTGCCCGACCTTGCGAAAGCGATAGAGATAGGTCGGCACGATCGCCTCGATCGATTGCGGATAAGCGATTCCGAGCCCTTCGAGCGTGCGCCCCTCGGATTTTGCGGCGTCGCTGACGACATTGTCGCGCTTGAGCAGATCGACTTGATCCCGCGTCATGCGCAACAGCTTCGGAAAGAGTCCGAAGGACAGTTTCGTCAGCATTTGGGTCATCACGGCCATGAGCTTGCCAAAGCCGAAGGAGAGTTTCAGGACCGCGCGTTTGCGCTGCGCGACCTTGAGTACATAGTCGACGATCTCAGCGAAGCTTTTGATTTCCGGACCGCCGAGCTCATAAACGGCGCCCGGCTTGGCGCGGCCGGCGAGCGCCGCCGCGACTGCTTCGGCGACGTCGCCCACGTAGACCGGCTGGAATTTCGTATCGGCGCCGACGATTGGCACAGCGGAAAAATACCGCGCCATCGTCGCGAAGCGATTGAAGAAATCATCTTCCGGCCCGAAAATCACTGACGGCCGCAAAATGACGGCCGAAGGAATTGCCGCGAGCATGGCGGCCTCGCCCTCCGCCTTGCTGCGGCCATAGGCCGAGAGCGACTGCGGATCGGCGCCGATCGCGGAAATATGCACGACATTCTCGACGCCGGCCGCCTTGGCGGCTTCGGCGATGACGCGCGCCCCGCCGGCCTGCACACTCGCAAATTTTTGCGCGCCGGTTTCAGCAAGTATGCCGACCAGATTGACCGCCGCCGAAGCGCCTTGCAGGGCCGCTGCGATCGACTCGGGATGACGCACATTGGCCTGCACCGCCATCACCTGGCCGACGCGGCCGAGCGGTTGGAGAAAGAAGGCGAGGTCGGGCCGCCGGCAGGCGACGCGCACGCGCCAGCCGTCGCGCGCCAGCGCGCGCACGACATGACGCCCGACGAAGCCCGAGCCGCCGAATACCGTCACTACCCGTCCAGCGCCGATGGTCAGGTTATTGTCGCCGATCATTGCGATTCGCTCCGCTTGCGCCGCGCCGGCCGCCGGCGCGCATAGGTCGCCAACGCTCTAGCGAAATTCGACGCGGAAGGAAATGCGCGAGAATGCGCAGGTCAGTCGGCCTCGCCATTTGACGATGACGCGCATTGACAGGCGCCGTCCGCTCCCCCTATGAGACGCGCTTGATGCCCAGGTGGCGGAATTGGTAGACGCGCTGGTTTCAGGTACCAGTGGTGAAAGCCGTGGAGGTTCGAGTCCTCTCCTGGGCACCAGTAGCACTTTTCATGGCGCTGCATAGAAGCTCATAAATAACTTGAAATCAGACGTTTAGGATGGATTTTTGGCGTATGGCGCGTCATCGCGGAACATTGTTTCTCAGTGGTTTGGGGGTATTTTAGGGTATTCGCGGCTCTTTTCGGTGCGAGCGATACCCCCATGCCCCTGACGCATTTTCAGCTCACGAACGCTAAGCCCGCGGCAAAGCCCTACAAACTTTCGGACGGCGGCGGGCTGCACATCATCGTTAAGCCGAGCGGGTCGAAGCTTTGGCGACTCAAATATCGGTTCCTGGGAAAAGAGCGACTGCTCTCTTTCGGAGAGTTTCCGCTCTTCTCTCTCGCCGAGGCTCGGACGAAGCGGGACGAGGCGAAGAAGCTCTTGGCCGCGGGCGTCGATCCGAACGTTAAAAAGAAGCTCGACCAATTGGCCGCCGAGACGGCCGCACGAAACACCTTCGGGCTCGTGGCGGAGGAGTTTATCAATACCTACGACGCGCGCGGAGCGGCGGAAACTACAAAGTCCAAGCAGCGTTGGCTTCTACTCGACATCGCCGCCCCTCTCGCCTGCCGGCCAATCGCGGAAATCACGCCGGCCGAAATCCTGGACCTGCTGAAGCGCATCGAACGGAGCGGTCGCCGCGAAACCGCCCGCCGTCTCCGCTCGCGTTTGAGCGCCGTTTTTCGATATGCCATCGTGACGCTTCGCGCTTCCGCCGATCCTACCGTCGCACTGACTGGCGCAATCACGCCGCCCAAGGTCACGCACCGCGCCGCCATAACCGACGAAAGGCAGCTTGGCGGACTATTGCGCGCAATTGACGAATTCGAAGGTTGGCCAACCGTCAAGTCCGCGCTACTTTTTACGGCGCTCACTTGTGCGCGACCTGGCGAAGTTCGCGGCGCGCGGCGATCCGAGATCGACTTTGCGAAAGCGCTCTGGCGACTTCCCGCCGAGCGCACCAAAATGCGACGGCCGCACGATGTCCCCCTTTCGCGTCAGGCAATCGACGTGCTTCGGGACATTTGGACATTCTCGGATCATGGAGAGTTGGTTTTCCCCTCGATCATCTCAAGCAAGAAGCTCCTTTCGGAAAACGCTTTGAACGGCGCTTTGCGGCGTCTCGGCTTTGGCCCGGACGAGATGACCGCCCACGGCTTCCGCGCAACGGCGAGCACGATCTTGAACGAGCGCGGCGCGCGGCCCGATGTGATCGAAGCGATGCTCGGGCACCAGAACGAGAACGCCGTGCGTCGCGCCTACAACCGCGCGAGCTATTGGCCTGAGCGGGTCGAACTCATGCAGCGCTGGGCGGATATGCTCGACGAGTTTCGGGCGTTGCCGACGGCGTGACGATCACGCCGCCTCCTTGAATTGTTCCCAAGTTTCCGGGAGCCAGCCGACCTTGGCGGCGGGGTCTGTGACACCGGTTTGCGTCGCTATCTCAAATGACGTTGGCCAAAGATCGTCGCTGGACGCGAGCCGCATCTTGGCGGCCGCAATCGCGTGCTCGGACTGATCGATTCCGACCCAGTTGCGTTTGAGAGCCCGCGCGGCGACGAGCGTCGTGCCGGAGCCGGCGAAACAATCGAGGACAAGATCGCCTTCGTTCGAAGAGGCTTCGACGATCATTTTCAGCATGTCGAGATTCTTCTCGGTCGGGTAGCTCGGATATTGCGGGTCTTTGAACTCCCAAACGTCCTGCACCTTTCGCCCTCGGCCGCCGTCGGCATAAAGGCGCTTGCGCGGAACGCCATTCTTCGACCATTCGACCAGGCCTTGCCTGTCCAACTCTTCGAGAACTTCCGGGGCGCTGCGCCAGTGCCGGCCGGCCGGCGGCAATATTCCCCGCCAGGGTTCGCCGGTCTTGCCCTTGGTTTCGCCCGGCGCATGAAGCGGGATTGTCGTGTAGCGGCGACCCTGAGGGTCGACCTTGTTGAAGCGGGTTTCTATATCGGCCGCTTCGAATGGGGCGCGTGGATCGTTCCAGATCGGACGATCGGACTTGGAGTAGAAGTAGATCACGTCCTTAACGTTGCCGAAGGCCTTGCGGTCGAAGTTTTTCGGATTGCATTTGATGCGGGTAATGTCGTTGCGGAAGTTCTCGCGGCCGAACACGTCATCCATAACGACCTTCACGTAATGGCCGATCTTGCCGTCGATGTGCAGATAGATCGAAGCATCGTCGGCCATCAAGTCGCGGAGCAGGACGAGGCGTTCGTAAAGGAAATTGAGAAAGTCGGCGTCGATCAATTTGTCGCTATATGCGACCGCGTCGCTCTTGCTGGCGCTGATTGTCGAGACCCGATCCTCGCCGATGCGGAAATGGCTATTGGTCGCAAACGGCGGATCGATATAGACGAGCTTCACTTGGCCGGCGACGGCCGGATCGTCAGCGAGCGCCCGGAGCACGTCGAGGTTGTCGCCGGCGATGAGCTTGTTGGGGCTACTCTCTCCCCCGGTCTGGTTGAGCTTTGCTTTCGGCCCACTGCGAATGTCGTCGACTGATTTGCGGCTACGATAGTAGTCGAGCAACATAAGCGGCTAGAGCTGATACAAAAACTCGCGCAAAACGAGGCTGCTCAAAATGTTTTCGTCGGCGAGCGGCCCATTAAGCGACTCATACATGCCACTGCGTCCCCGGATGTAGAGAACGCCATCGAGGATTGCGACCTTCACGGCATCGACGCCTTCCGCGTGGAGCGTCGAGAGCGCGTCTTGGAATTGCGCATTTTGGTGGCCGCCGAAGTCCGTCAGAAACTTCGCCTCTCCGATCACATAGCGGCCATTGAAGCGGGCGACGAAATCCAATCCCTTGTGGTGTCGGTAGTTAAGATGTTCGCGGGCGAAGCGCAGCAGCTCGGCGTCGCCGGCGTCGAGAATAGCGTTACCCGATGTGGCGACAAACTCTTCCATGCGCACCGGCGCAACGCCCAACGCTTGCGAGCGTAGCCAGCGCCGGAACAGAGGGCCGATCTGCCGGTTGGTTTCCTTCGGCTCCGAGCAGCGTTCGTAGATTTTGCCGAGGCCCATTTCATAGAGGCGGCCGGCGAGCCTTGCGACTGTTGCCGGGTTGCGGGCGATCGCTCCCCGATCGCGCTTCAAATAGGCGACGTAGGAATCCTTGATGGGAAAGAGATCGAAGGCGAAGAGGGTTTCCAATAGCCCCACATTGTCGCGGGCGTCGAAAGCGGCCTCCACTCTTTGCCAGCTATCGGCGTCGACGTTGCGAATGCCGTCGGGGATCGTCGGGTAAACGTGAAAGAGATCGTCGAGGTAACTTCGCTGATTGGCGTATTCGATGCTCAGTCCGAGCCAATGGTTCATATGGCTTCAGGATACCATCCCCAGCCGGCATACTCCGCCCCACTCCCCCGCATGGGGACAACGGCGAGAGGTGCGGCGAGCAGTTGCTATACTGGCGTCAATGCCCGACGAAGGCCGACAACAGCAGCCCGACACAGCGCGCCCGAGCTCGACACGCTATTCCCTGACGCTCGACGAGACGGCTCGGCTATTCGCAGAGGCCGGGCTTCCCCGCAACATTCGCTCGTTGCAGCGCTATTGCGTCGCCGGCCGGCTGGATTGCATCAAGGAAGAGACAGTCACCGGCCTCACTTTCTTTGTCGATCCGGATTCCGTCGGCCGCGCAATTACACAGCTTGCACAGCTGCATGGCATCACTGACGAAGTGCGACATAGCGCGGTCGAGCCCGACATGTCGCACAGGGTCGCTCCCGTCATTGAGCCAAGCCCGCACATCGACCAGCCGCGCGCGAGCGCGGCCGAGCGCGACACTGGCGTACAGGAAATCTCGGAGCGACAGACGCCGGCGCAGTCCGACATGTCGCGCTATGTCGCACAGGTCGAGAGCGAGAACGCGATGCTGAAGGAGCACGTCGCATTCTTGAAAGATCAGGCTCAGGTGAAGGACACACAGATCGCTGCGCTCTTGGAGCGCGACAAGGAAACAAACTATCTGGTGCGCGGACTGCAGCAAATGCTTGCGCCTTTGCTCGGTAGGGGAGCGGAGTCCGTACCGCCAACTCCGCTCACGCACCATGAAGCGAGCGATGCGCGAATGGGGGAGGAGGGGAGAGGTATCGGCCAGTAGTGAGAGCGGCTGACAGTCGAAAGAGTCCTATCCCCACAAGCGCCGCATGACGCCGCTTGTGCATACTGGCGAGGTATAATGCGCATGTATGGAGCATGTCGCCGGCCGGCTCAATGAAATCGCCCGCAATATCGAAATCGTTGGGGCCGATCCCGTCACGCGCCACGGCTTCACCCAAGTCCCCAATTTCATTCTGACCAAGAAGGAGCTGACCGTCGGCGCGAAGCTCGCCTACGCAATGCTTCTCAAATACGCCTGGGCCGACGACGCTTGCTTTCCGGGACAATTGAAGCTCGCCGACGATATGGGCGCAGGGGAGAGGAGCGTGCGCACTTATCTGAAAGAGCTAGAAACGGCCGGCCTGTTGGAGATCACGCAGAGGGGACTTGGAAAGACCAATCTCTACCGCCTGTTCCTCACTGTGGAAAAGCCGGCCCGCCGCCGGGCCTGACCGGCAAAATTTGCCGGTCAAGAACGGTAATCATTGCCGTTCAGGAACGGCGGATTCTGCCGGTCTCTCTATATAAGAATACGCATTTGAGAATACTCATATTGAAAAATACTCAGACGGGGATGCGTCTTTGAAAAAGGGGAAAACGGAATCCAAAATCACGACGATGAAAATCACGATCGCAATAAAGGACATCGACAGGGGACGGCTTGACAGAACCAGTTTTTAGTGTCGCAAAATATTCTTTTTCCGTCGTGTTTTGCGACTCAACCCCGCCAGAGACCCCGCCTTTAGGGTAAGGCGGGGCAACGGGTCAAAAGAATAAGAGAGCACCGGCCGCGCGCGTCGGGCTACCCGCCCGACTCCGTGTCTTTTTCGGGCTGCGCGTGGGCGCGCGCCCGACTTCGGCCATGGGCGAAAAGCGTGGGCGCTTTTCGCACCGCCTTCGCCCTCGTCTCTTTTGGGAAAGAGCCTTCAGGAAAAGCCCCGGAGTCGGGCGGGTATCCCGAAGAGGCTCGACATCGAGCATCATGCGGTAACATGGCGTGACGGAAAGCAGCGCCGACGCGCGCGGCCCTGCATCGAGATCGGCTCGGGGCACGAGAGACAAGACGCGCATCGTCCTCTCTCTTCCCCATCGAGCCAATGCCCTGACCGACCCGCCGATCATGGCGCTTGACCGCGCGCTTCCCTCAAGGCGACCCCTTACGGGCGGCCCCCGGCCGGCCTTGACCGAAGCGCCGCCAAGCGCCCACGCATAAGCGTGTCGGCTCCAGGGGGAAGGTCGCTCCATATCTCACCAGGGAGAAATTAAAGTTGCGGGCGTCCGCTCATGTCCAGAAAGTATTATTCAACGCAAACTTTTGGGGCTACGCTTGCGGTATTGTTGCTCTACCTACTAAGTTGATATCCGGTGTCCGGCTAGACAAAGCGAGCAAAGGCGTTGGCTTCAGGCGCCAAGGCAACACTTCTTGTACTTCCGACCACTGCCGCATGGACATGGTTCGTTTCGGCCGACTTTTCTCGACCCTATGGCAGCCTGAGAGACGGGAATGGGCGGGCGTTTCGGCCAAATGGCCATGAGAGCGTCCATTTGGAGATCCGGTTTCCAATCCTCTTCAATTACGAGCGCACCGCGAATGCTGCCGCCAATTGCCGGATCAAGCAAAGCCCCGTACCAGGCATTCGCTTTTGTGTCGTATTTCCGTAACTTGCAGTGCGCGGTTAGATGCTCTCTAGCGACGTCGTCGGGAAGACTATTGCAATGGATGGTCAGGCCAGCCCCACCTCCGTCAACAGCCACCGAGATATCGTGGTTTTTGCCGTCAAGTCGTGCCTCATGTATGATTCGATCAATACCTTTGCTAAGAAACTCTGCTGTTTTCGAGCTGAGCTGAAGGAGTAGCAACCCCAAGCCCGTCAACTGGGGAGAACCTGCCTTTTCGATCTCAGCTAACAGGCGACCAATTGCAAGGTTGTCAAATCGCGTGAGAATGCCTTTTGGCGTCTTTTCGCCGGACACGCCGTTTCGCCGGGCTAGCATCGCAATGTCGAGATCACCG
Organism: Methylocystis sp.; assembly: GCF_050246715.1. NCBI lineage: Bacteria > Pseudomonadati > Pseudomonadota > Alphaproteobacteria > Hyphomicrobiales > Methylocystaceae > Methylocystis > Methylocystis sp. The sequence continues at coordinate 7,214 of NZ_JBFWVN010000001.1, read as the reverse complement.
GCTATGTCGTCGCCCAAATTGACCATATCGTATTGAGCATCGAGCCAAAGATTGTGCTTTAGATGAAAGCCCAGGGACGTAAGCTCATGCGAGACCATGAGCTTGTCACCAAAACGCGCCCGAAGCGCAAGGTAGTTGAGGAAATGGAGCGGCGTGTTCAACATCTCAGCAAACACATCGAGCGCAAACACGTCCGTCACCAAGGGTGGTTGAATTGAGGCGGTGACGGTCGTCGTCAAGAACTGACGTGCCTGGAATGCGAGAGCTGGATAGTGGTCTGACACGATGCAGATCGGAAAGACAACGCGCGGTTTGTCGCCTATTGCGATCTCTACACCTGACGGCACAACGAACCTGAAGCCATCATTCGTCAACGCTTCGGCACAAAGCCGGGCTTGATCGTATGCATTTTGGATCGCCCTTCTGAAATCATCTTTGAGTTGGAGATCGTTGCCCTTCCGGGCCTCGATCGTCAGCCGTTTCGATTTTGCCTGCACCACAATGGCACGGTCGCCGTAGAGAACGAGGGCATCTGCCTCGGCGAACCGGTTCTTGCCCTTATAGATGTCGACATTCCGGAAGACGCGGAGAGCACCGAAGATCGCTTCCAGCCGTTCGGCGACGAAGCCCTCAGTAAAACGGCCGCGGTTGGTAAACGCCATCGGCGCATAGGCGTTGTCGGCTGCCATCCAGAAGAAAGGGGTTTCGTAGACCGCTTCGAGCAAGCTGTAATGTTGAAGCAGGATGTATGATCCTTGCCCAATCTTGAGGATCGGGGCTGCATTGGTGACGCTAAATTCGTTCAGTTCCGTAAATGATCTGTTGTGCTCGTGTGGTCCGCAGCTAAAGGCATCAAGAAACCGTTCGACCCTCTCTATCGCCACTCCGGAAGCAGTTACTACGTCATGCGTAGTGAACATAAAACCGGGAAGCATCGTCCACTGGTCGGACGGCTGCTCACTGAGCGACTGCGCGCATTCGAGCTGGCGTTCCACCTGCAACTTCCCGAGCGCTTCACCAACTTCATACGCTTCCTCGATCCGAAATCCCTTATTTGCTTCGAGCCAATCGTTGTCCGCACGGTACTTAAGACGTGCTAAGTCTCGATATTGGAAGTTGTAGGCCGATTCGCCGCCATAGAAGATAGGTTCGCGCATCGCCGCTGCGTTGTCGAACGGGTCATGCTCCGGCGTCTTACCGGACTTGAAATCCCATCCCACCAACCAAGGTTTCATCATTGCTTGATGGAGTTCGTGGAGCAGCGCCTCCGTACGCTCGATATATCCCTGCAAGACCTTGGGTTCGGGCCGTGATAGGTCGATAGATTTCTGAACCATTAAACCTATCAAGGTCGCAATCTCTGTCCGAAGAAGCCTTTCATAAGAATACTGATACTCAAGGTCTTTCGCGACTATTTGAGTGCCGCTGTATCGGATCAGATTATCGCGCCAACAAAGGTAGGCGACGACATGAATGTAACCGGATGACGTGCAGAGCAACTGAAGATCAGCGAATATCTCTGACTCACGTCGGGCAGCGGCTGGGGTAGCGTCTGATTTGGTCATTTCACTATAATGAGTGTGTCGGCTCAATCTTGAAAACGTGGGCGCACAGTAGCGCTCGACCATCCACAGGTTCTGGCGTCAGCTCCCCATTCCTCATTTTGATCTCCGGCGATTCGCGCAGCTTGGCACAGAGAAGCGTCGGCAGGAACATCGGTTTGAACATTCAGGTGTGCACCACTGCAAATTGAGTCGAACGCCCATGTCAGCCGAAAGCGCAAAGCGCCCATCGAAACATTCGTTCATATCCGGCGCTATAATCTCCATAGGCCACCATCCCTTTTTCGGATCGTGGCCGGAAACGAGCCGACGGTGAGCGGGGGGCTCGGCAGTCGCGTCATCACGCACAATTGACTTGCGACGCCACGTAGCCCCGGCGCGCCCTCCGGGAAGAAGGCGCTGCCCGCATCAATTCCCTACCGCGATGCGCACGGCACGCCGGCTCTCTTCCGGCTATGGATACGCACACATACAGTCTCATGCTGGGCGCTCGGGCATCGGGCGAATTCGTCACGCTCGAAGAAGACGAACGCCGCCGGCATCTGTATCTTATCGGTCAGACCGGCACAGGCAAGAGCACATTGCTCTTGAACCTGTTGCGGCAAGACTTCGAGAGTGGAGCGGGCGTCGCGCTGCTCGACCCACACGGCGATCTCGCAAGGGCCGCACTCGACTATATTCCCCGCCGGCGGACAAATGATCTGGTCTATATCGACCCGGCCGACTTGGAGCGGCCGGTCGGCTTCAATCCCCTCGCGCGCGTGCCGCCCGACCTTGCGCCGATCGTCGCCGACGGGATCGTCTCCGCATTCCGGCATGTGTGGCCGGAGAGCTGGGGGCCGCGCCTCGATTACATTCTGTCCAACGCCGTGCGCGCCTTGCTCGACGTTCCGGGTGCGACCCTGCTCATGCTCCCCCGCTTGTTGATCGATGCGCCTTATCGCGTGCAGCTCGTGCATCGCCATGTCCGCGATCCGGTGGTGCGCGCGTATTGGCAGAATGAATACGCCGGTTACACGGAGAGTTTTAGACGCGAGGCGATCGCGCCCATTCAGAACAAAATCGGCAAGGCGCTGATGACGCCCTCATTGCGCAACATGCTGGCGCAGCCAAAGAGGACGATCACCCCGCGTCGGCTGATAGACGAGGGCGCGATCGTCATCTGCAATCTGTCGAAGGGCGCGCTTGGGGAGAGCACCGCGCATCTCCTTGGCGCATTGCTGGTCACGGCACTCGCGCAGGCGGCGCTATCGCGCGCCGACACGCCGGCGGCTGAGCGGCGCGTATTCCATCTCTACGCCGACGAGTTTCAATCCTTCGCCACCGAGAGCTTTTCACTGATTCTGAGCGAGGCGAGAAAATACGGACTGACCCTCACCCTCGCGCATCAATATCTCGACCAGCTTCCGCTTCCCCTACGCGCGGCGATCTTTGGCAATGCGGGATCGATCGTCGCATGTCGGACAGGCGCGTCCGACGCGCCAATCCTTGCCGAACAAATCGGGCTCGGCGGCGAAGATGCGTTGCTCGACCTTCGTAATTTTTCCGCCTGGGCGCGGCTCTTGCACGGCGGCTCGCCGACCTCTCCTATCCCCTTCCATCTCTACCCCGCGCTTCGTCCACTCCGCTCTTCACCGCATCGATTGATCGACACGAGCCGCTCTCGCTTCGGGCGAGATCGTGTGGAAGTCGAAGAAAAGGTTCGGCGGTTTTTCGCAGCTTGAAGCATAGTCGCAAACAAAGCAGATCGCTCCGCTAATCCGAGGATCAGAATGGTGCCACGTCAGGAACTAGCTACAATAGGCTCGCTTGAAATGGAGTGACGACTTTGCTTACGTCAGTGGCGGAATATGCGACCTTTTTTGACTTAGCACAAAAAGTGGCCGCGACCTTCGCATTCGCGGTTGGCGGCATGTGGGTGCTTATGAATTATATGCGCGATCGCACCCATGTTCCGAGACTACAGGTCGAAGTCGAAGCCGAGATAGCTAATTTGGCCGGTGGCAACTGCCTCTTAGTTACTACAAAGGTTTCGAACCTCGGACGGTCGATAATCAAATTTCCATCCCCGAGTGAGAACGGTGCAGGACCACGCGGATCGAGCTTGATGGTAGCGCCGCTTTCTTCGCTATCCGATACAGCAAATTTTGTACCGGAGTTTGTGGAAGACATACGAATTTTTGAAGACGAAATTTGTGCCTTCGAAGTCCTTTCGCATCATACCTCCATTGAACCTGGTCTATCGATAAAAGAGCAGAAGCTCATAAGATTTCCCAACCAGGACGACCAAGGTTTTTGGATTCGTTTACGTATCGCTGCACACAAGCAAAGTTGGAGTTCTACCGCCATTGCGATCCCAAAGCCGAAGTCGGCTAGCACAAACTTAACACACATGGAGCGACCCGATGCATGAATTACGCGATCAAAAGAGGCCTTCAAAGATCGAAGCAGAAATCTGCTCAATTCCCTTTTGGTTGGAACAAGAAAAGGATAAGGAGACTGCGGAGATAGAAGAGAAAAAAAAGCGACAAAGGGAGCGCGAAGAGGCAATAAAAAAACAACGAATGGGAAATCGTAAAAAAGGCGAGGAAGAGCAGCAGCGGCTCAAAGGCGGCGAAACGAATGGCAGCGCGACGTAGCGCGACACGCCCCGCTCAACCGCGACACAGACAGCCCCATCATTGTCCACGGCACATACGCAACGCGAGGAATGATAGCCTTCCTGTTGGTAAAATAAGTGCATGAGCGATCGGGCGACAGCCGAAGGCGTCACTCGCAGGCCACGATTCCGCCGGGCGTCTGATGCGCCAGCGTTCCGCGTAACCAACGACGACATCGAGATCATCCGGCACATTGCGCGACATCGCTTCTTGCGATCGACCCACGTCGCGGCGCTTGTTGTGCGGTCAATCGACCGGACGAATGATCGGCTTTGTCATCTCTATCATGCGGGCTACATCGACCGGCCCCGCGCGCAGCTCGACTACTATCCGACGAACGGGTCCGCGCCGATCGTCTATGCGCTCGCCGATCGGGGAGCGCAGTTATTGCGCGAGCGTGGAGAAATCGGCCTGTCGGGGATCGACTGGGGGCGCAAGAATTTGGAAGCCGGCCGCCCTTTCATCGAACACCAACTGGAGATCGCGGACTTCGAAGTCGCCGCGCAACTTTCGGCCGAGCATTCCGGCTATCACTACGCCAACGCGGAGGACATTGTTTCCGAGTTGCCGGCGGTAGCCGACGCGAATAGGGGCAATCCGTTTGCGCTTCGCGTCACCGTTTCGCATCAAGGAGCGCGTCGCGAGATCGGGCTTGTCCCTGACATCGCCTTCGCCATCGACTTGAGGAAGGGCGCGCCGCGAAACTTCCTCACCGAGATTGACCGAGGCACAATGCCGATCACGCGAGCGGACTTTTCCCAAACCAGCATTGAGCGCAAACTTCGCTCCTACCTTTCAGCGCACACCTCCCGCCTCTTCGAGCGGACATTCGGCTGGAAGCACTTTCGCGTGCTGTTCGTCACCAGCGACGACAATCGCGTCCGCTCGATGATCGAGGCGCTGCAATCCATCCAGCCACCCGGCGCGGCGGGTTCGTCTCTCTTCCTCTTCGCCTCGCGCGATACGCTTCACGCCGCCGATCCGCTGACCGCAGCATGGCGCGGCGTCGACGGATCGCTGTGGCGCTTGCTGCCCCAGTAAGAGCTGAAAAGCCTATTGGGTCGGGCTCGCCTTCGCAGACGAATATCCGCGGAATCAGGGCGTTGGCGCGCGCACGTGAGGGAAACGGTTTCCCTCACTATTTCCCCCTCTATTTCCCCAAGCCGTCCCAAGGGTGGCTCGCCGGCCGGCCGGCTAGAATGGAGGAAAACACCTATTGGGTCGGGCCGAATTGTTCGACGAGCGACTCTGATAAGAATCTGAAATCACGAAGAAAGCTGTTTTGAAGACATTAATCGGGTCATTAATTCGGAATATATGAGCTGATTAATGAGCCGATATAGGTCGGCCAGCCTTCTCCTGGCATTCTTCTCTCGCCAAAGCACGGGGCGAAACCATGCCAAATGCATGGGTGCTCGTGGCTCGAATCCGGCGCGATGCGCTGCCAGCAAGCGACGTAAGGCGCTGACGTTGCGCCTATTTCGTCGCATCCAAAAATCGTTTCGCCGGTCGCTTCAGAAAGCTCCGCCGAAGCGACAAAATCCGCGCGTCCTTGACGGGACTTTCTCGCGGCGTACCCTGAAAGCCAGTCTCCGGAAACTTCCTCAACTTTGCGATCCGCGCGGGCGGGCGGCGGGGCTGTGCGTCCCTCGCCGCCTGCCTACGCAGGACATCGCAAACGAGCCAGGAAGGAGTTTCCAATGGTGGAGAAAGAAGCACCCAAGCAGCCGACGCATCGCGCCTATTCGGTCATTCGCCGCGAAGGCCAGGACGACTTTTGGCTAAACGTCGGATTGGTCTTTCCGCACAAGGACGGCGGCGGCTTCAATATCATGTTGCAAGCCTTCCCGCTCGACGGAAAGATTGTGTGCCGCGAGATCGCCGACGACGACCGCGACGACGCGCCGGCGCAGCGACGACAGTCAAATGGCGGGCGCTCGTCACAAGACACCCGTCGGCGATAGGAGTCGCGTCGACTCGAAGCAATGAAAGAGCCGCTTGTGCGTGGCTCTTTTTCGTTCAGAGTGATTTAGCGAGAGCGAAAAACCGCGCGGGCGGTTCCGCGTTTCGGACTCGAACCTGCCTGTCGTCCGAGTCCCGGGGGATCGGTGGGGGTATCGCCTGGGTCTGGACAAAAGGTCACATACACTTTTCTGAATATTTTCATATGGATAAAAAATAAAATCGAGTCCTCTCCTGGCACCAAATCAAAGCGCGTTTTCGTCGCAAATCATCCAGAGCCGGCGCAAAATCAAACATATATGCCAAATATAACGTCCGGAGCGGTCCGGGAACGTTCCTTGGCGTCGCGCTCACGCGCTGACCTTCGTCCGCCCCGGCGAGTTCCGCGCCGCTGAATGGTCGGACTGCGATCTTGAGGGCGGCATATGGTCGATCCCCGCCGCGCGCATGAAAATGCGCCGACCGCATCGTGACCCGCTGGCGGCGCGCGCCACCGCAGTATTACGAGAACTCCAGGCGATAACCGGAAGCGGTAGATACCTATTCCCCTCGGCGCGGTTGCGCGAGCGCCACATGAGCGAAAACGCCATCAACGCCGCTTTGCGTCGGCTCGGCTTCGGCAACGAAGGAATACCGGCCACGGCTTTCGTTCTGCCGCATGCTCAATGCTCAACGAGTGCGGGTCGGCGATCATCGCCGCCTTGAGCCTTCGATGACCCTGAATAGATAGATTTCCATGGAACATAAACATCATCATGATCATGGCTCACATGAAGCGGCAGGGCATGGTCGGGGCCAAGCTCACAATGATCCACCAGCTCGGCAGATTGCAGCGCTAGACTCGAACGTAACGGTCGCTTCTGGGACAATCTATACCTGCCCCATGCATCCGCAGATTCGTCAGCCCGCTCCCGGCGCCTGTCCCATCTGTGGAATGACCCTCGAACCTGTCGTGGCGACGGCCGAAACTGGGCCGAGCCACGAGCTCGTCGACATGAAGCGTCGCTTCTGGATCGGTCTCGCTCTTGCC